>DIRC01000010.1:37719-59536 GCA_002427465.1 Clostridiales bacterium UBA5446
GAACAGATAGTCGATGCAGGATTTTTCTTCCCTGCCATTTCCCGCGCCGTATGACCGCGCCTGACGCGACGCGGAGAGCACCGCGGCAATATCCAGCAGTTCGCGGATGTTCAGCATTCCGCCCCTGTCGGCGCGTGACAGGCTGGCACGGACGTCCTTTACGCCGGAAAACGACGGACTGCCTTTGACAATCATCATGTTTTTCGCGGCGCTTGTCTCGGCAAGACGTTTGCCCACCTCCGCCGCATCCGCGCATGGCGACAGACTCCGGGCCTTTTCCTTCGCCCCGGCGCTGACCGCCTCCTGCGCCAGCTGATCCAGTACCGCCGGCAGTTCCAGCGTAGCGACAGATTTTTCGTATTGATTCATTTATTGTCACCGTTAATTTTTTTATAATAGTCCAGACTTGCGAATGGACGGTCAAGCTGGAATAGCATATAGGCCTCGCATATTTGCCCAAGCTTTTTCAAAGACCCTCCGTCCAGGGTAAAGGAAAACAGCTTTTTCGGCTCCGCCGCCACAATATGGCCCATGGCGTCCAACACCGCGCGGCTGATCTCCACCGCCGCGTCGGGGCGACAGTTTTCACAGTAAATCTCGCCGCCCCGCGGGTGGAGATACGCCTCGGTCAGCCGGGTTTCCCCGCAAGCGGAGCAGGCCGAAATATCCGGCTCGTATCCGGAAAGGCACATCAGACGCAGCTCAAAGGCCGCCTTGATATGTTCCGGCGGATAAAGCCGCTTGCTGAGGGCATACAAGCTGTTCAGCCCAAGCTGCAAAATTGCAGGATCCGGATAATCCTCGTCGGAGACGGCCTCCAAAGCCTCGGCGAAATAGCTGGCAAGCGCCAGTGATTCCAGACTGGTGCGAAGACCGGAAAACTGCTCGATCACTGCGGCCTCATTGATCGTCCACATTCCCTTATGCCCGAAAAGCGTAATATCGGAGAATGTCAAAACCTGTGTGGCAGCGGCCAGCTTGCTCTTTGGACTCAGCGCCCTGCGCGCCCTGGCGGTAATTTTGCCGTCGTCTTCCGTCAGCACGGTCAGTATCTTATCCGATTCCTTATAGCGCACCTCGCGTAAAATCAGACCCCGCGTCGTATTAAACATCTATGTACCTCCCCGACTCGGCGCGCTAAAGGTCTTTCCTTTCGGGAAAGCGGGTATCCGCGCCATTGTAAGAATTGCCTGTTCCGGCTTCGGCAGCCGGCGCCTCCGCTATGGAGCCGCCGCCCCCGCAATTGCCGTGGGCACGGCTCAGCAGCCAGCAAAATGGGTCGCCGGTATCTGTAAACACTTTCCAAAAAGCGTCGTTTTTCAAATAAATCACCTCACGGCTTAGTTTGCTCAGCGCAGCCGGGATTAGCGGTGGAAATTATTATTTGAAAAACCAAAATTACGCAGAAGGGGCGCACTGTCCCGCCAGTTCTCCTTAACTTTGACCCAGGTCTGCAAAAATACCGCCGTTCCCATGAAAGCCTCGATGTCCTTTCGGGCCATTTCCCCCACTTTTTTGATCATGGCGCCCTTTTTCCCGATAATGATTCCCTTATGGCTTGACTTTTCACAGTAAATCGTCACGTCAAGGTCAATGATCCCGTCGTCGCGCTCTGAAAATTTCGTGACCTCCACTGCAATGCCGTGGGGGATTTCCTGATCCAGGCACCAGAGCAGCTTCTCGCGAACCAGCTCCGCGCAAATCTGCTTTTCCGGCTGATCGGTGATCATATCCTCAGGAAAAAGCCGGTGGCCCGCCGCGGCAAATTTCTCCAGCTCATCCAAAAGGATATCCAGCCCCTCGCCCTTTTTTGCGGAAATAGGGACGATACTGTCAAAACCCGCGGCGGAATAGGCTGAGATCACCTGAAGAAGGGTCTGCTTCGGAACAGTGTCGATCTTGTTGATGGCCAATATGGCGGGAATCCCGTTTCTTTTAATCCGGCTGATGAGTTCCTCCTCCTGGGGGCCTGCCGAGGCCACAGGTTCCACCACCAGGACAATGACGTCCACCCCGGCCACACTCTCCCGGACGACGGAATCCATATATTCCCCCAGCCGCGTCCTGGCCCGGTGGAACCCCGGCGTATCCATGAAAATAAACTGCGTCGGCCCGCGGTTCAGGATTGCTGTTATCCGTGTCCGGGTGGTCTGCGGCTTATTGGACACAATGGCCACCTTCTCCCCCACAAGGGCGTTGGTAAGGGTGGATTTTCCCACGTTCGGCCTGCCGGCTATGGTTATCATGACATTTTTCGTCGCTTCCATCTTATGCGCCTCCAACTTCCAGTTCCTGAACGCACCGGCTTACCGCCCTGCCGCTTTTGACGAACAGAATCAGCGCAGCCCAAATAAAGCAGAATGTGATTGCCCACGGCAGTGACAGCTCCTCTTTAAAGAAAAGCACGCTGATCAAAAACTGCATCGTGGGGTTAATATACATCAGTATGCCCGAAAGAGACATGGATGTTCCGCGCATGCCGTGGGAATACAGAACCAGGGGCAGATAGGTCACCAGTCCCGCCGCTGGAAGAAGCAGAAGACTCCAGCCTTTGAGCGTTCCGTTCAGAACAGCGCCCGTCCCCGTTTTTTCCATATAGGCGATCACGGCCAGGGCAGCCGGCGAAACCAAAAGCGTTTCAATGAAGGTGGTAACGTCCCCCGGCAGGCCAATCTTCTTTTTCAGCGCGCCGTAAAAGGCGAAGCTGGAGCCAATCAGTATCGCCAGCAGCGGAAACTGCCCGCCTGCCAGCGCGGGAATAGCAACGCCCACGGCGGCCATCGCCACCGAACACCACTGAAGGGCCGTCAGCTTCTCGTTAAAGGCGGCAAAGCCTACCAAAATGGCGATGATCGGGTTTATGTAATATGCCAGGCTGCAGTCCAGCACCCTGCCGTTCACGACACACCAGATAAATGCGCCCCAGTTGAAGCTGATCAGCATCCCGCAGCCCAGCAGCCTGAGGGTGACGGCTCTGTTTTTCAGCGCCGCCTTCGCCGTCTCCCATTTTCCGAAAGATGCCACGGCGATGGAGCTGACCACCAGCGACCAAAGGATGCGGCTGCAAAGGATATAAATCGAATTTACGTTTGACAGGAGGGTCCAGAAAACCGGCAAAGCCCCCCAAAGGACATAACTGGCCGCAACGGCCAAAATGTTTTTATTCATATGCAGACATTATCCCATTCCTTGTTCTTTTCTTTTTACTCTGTGTCGTCCGGCATCCCCATCGACGCCATAATCGCCTTTTCCCGGGCGCGCATCCCCAGCTTGTCCTCCCCCTCCTGCGTGTGGTCGTACCCCAAAAGATGAAGCAGGCTGTGAACGGCGAGATAGGCGGCCTCCCTCGCAAAGCCGTGGCCGAATTCCTCCCCCTGAGCCAAGCAGCGGGGAACGGACAGCGCCATATCCCCCAGCAGAATTCGACCGGTCTCCGGATCCCGCTCGCAGGCTGAACCGTCAAATTCCCCGGGCCGCAGGGTGTTGAAAGGAAAGGACAGCACATCCGTCGGGGCGTCGACCCCGCGGAACTCACGGTTGAGCCGCCGGATGCCCTCATCATCGGTAAGCATGACGCCGACCTGGCAGGGCACACCGACCCCTTCCGCAGCCAGCGCCGCCGCCACAGCGCTTCGGAGGATCAGATATGCCTCCGGGTGGGGCAGCCCGCGTTTTTCGCGGGTGACATATATTTTATGCGATACAGCCATTTTCTTATTAGGACGGCCCCGGCCGCTCTCAGGACGGCTTTTTGCCCTTTCCCGGGTCTTCCTGCGCTCCTTTCATCTTTCTTCTTGGCATCCGGGCAGATGCAGGCTTTTTGGGTTTTTCATATTGCTCATAGGCCTCGATGATCTTCTGCACAAGGGCGTGGCGCACCACGTCCGCCCCCGTAAGGGTGCAGATCTCTATATCCTTTATGCCCCCCAGTACCCGCACGGCTTCCTTAAGGCCGGAGGTCTTGTCCGGCGGAAGGTCTATCTGGGTCACGTCTCCCGTGATGACGACCTTGGACCCGAAGCCGATTCGCGTGAGAAACATTTTCATCTGCTCCCGGGAGGTGTTCTGGGCCTCGTCCAGGATGATAAAAGAGTCGTCAAGGGTGCGTCCGCGCATGTAAGCCAGGGGCGCCACCTCTATATTCCCTCTCTCAAGATATTTGCCGTAGGTCTCCGTGCCCAGCATTTCGAAAAGGGCGTCGTACAAGGGGCGCAGATACGGATCAACCTTGCTTTGAAGGTCTCCGGGCAGGAACCCGAGCCTTTCGCCCGCTTCTACCGCCGGGCGGGTCAGAATGATCCGGTTCACCTTTTCCGCCCGGAAGGCTGAAACCGCCTGGGCCACCGCCAGATAGGTTTTGCCTGTGCCCGCAGGGCCGATCCCCAGCGTAATGGTATTATTCGCGATGGCATCCACATAGGCCTTTTGGCCCAGGGTTTTGGCCTTAATCGGCTTGCCCTTTGCCGTAATGCAGACCACGTCCCCCGAAAGCTCGGAAATTTTGGCTTCCCGTCCCTCTCCCACAAGTTTCAGGATGTACCTGACGTTCTGCGCGTCGATATTCTCCCCCCGGGACGCCAGAAGAAGAAGGCCGTTGATCGCCTTTTCAGCTTTCATAACGGCCTCAACCTCGCCCGAAATGTGTATCTGGTCGGCCCGGTCCACTACGCGGACGCCCAGCTCCGTCTCGATCAGGCGGAGATTCTGGTCAAAGGAACCAAACACGTTTATTACGTTTTCCATCCTGTCGATCGGCAGGTTTATTTCTGTCATCAATCCGTCCTTCTCTCCTGTAAATATCGGTCACGGGACAAAGGGGGTTTCAACCGCGATGTCTTCCCGGCACTCCGCCCGCAGCGTGACGATCAGAAGCCCGTTTTGCTTCGAAGCCGAGAAGGCGGAGGAAATCACCTCTCCCCTGCCGTCCATCTCCTGCTCCAGAACGCTGATCAGTTCTGCCTCAAGACTGCTTTCCAGGGCGGTCTCGTCCCGCGCAGTCCGAACCAGCTCATATTCCGGAAATTCCTCCCGGACAAGCGTGATGGGCAGCGTAAACACGCCCTCCAGCGCAAACGGATATTCCAAGGTTATTTTATCACAGGACCCGCTGTTTCCGCCAGTGTTTCGATAAAAATTAATCCGCTCGCCGCCCAGGTTCAGCGCCCAGCGGGAACCGGACCGTCCGGAATAGGCTTTCTCATAAGTGAAAAGCTCCGCCTGGGCCGTCAGCTCATACCACACGGCGGCTTCAATCTCGGCCATGGCGTGGACATGGCGCGTGTCGGCGTAAGGACTTTCCATCACGCCGGTGACAAGGGTTTCCCCCGCCACCACCGCGTTCCCCACTCCGACGGCGGGCCTGCCCTGGAGCACGTTCATTTTTTTTATTATACCCGTCTTTCGCGCGGTGACGCTCACCGGCGCGTCGTTGTCGATAATCTCCGGCTTGGGCACGCGTTCACGCACAATGACCTCCGCCCTGCTGTTTGAGACGTTTACCGTCATCCAGCGCAGCTCGGGTATTTTTAAAATCATGCTGTTCCTGATAAGATCGCTGGAAAAGTTCGGCCAGAAGCTCCCGATGGACACGCCGCATTCCTCCAGCGCACGCAAAATTTCGCCGTCCGACACCGCCTCATTTCCCGTCACCTCTATATCCCAGATATACAAGGACGACGCCCCGAGAATGAGCAAACAGATTGCCAGGCAGGCCAGCAGCATCCTGCGCCGGCGCAGCCGGCGCAGGAGGACAACCGACCCCCTCTTTTCCAAAGCCTTCACCGTGCAAAGGGACGATCCGGCAATGCGCGCCACTTTTTCCTGATCCGAGGAACGCACGGTGAATCGGACGACAAAATCCTCCGCCGGCTCCGCATCCCAGAAGTCAATGCCAGCCCTGGCCATGCGGTTGAGGATATTCGCGGGATACGCGCCTTTGGCCTCCATCCGGACACAGCCCATGAAAAGATTGACGATTTTCTCCATCATATCAACTCCAGCGAGATGACCGTGCCCGTCACAAGAATCGCGTCCCTGTCCATCGCGCACAGCTCCAGTCCGTCCCCGTTTATTCTGATGCGGATATTCCCGCCGCCTACCTCAATCCGGTCGCGGGCGTACTCCAATATCCCCCTGTGGTTTTCCACGAGCAGCCTGCGCCTGCCGACAACCGTGACCTTGACCGTTCCGGCAGCCTCCGCCGGCAGATCAAATTTTTCCGCCACTGCCTCGCGCCAGTCCATAATACCACCCCCGTCAGAGAATCTTATGCCGCACCCGGAAAAATCATCACAGGACGCGCATATCATGGACAAGGGGTGATCATATGGAAAAAATCAGAAAGGCGATTTCTTATCTGTTTCTTATTATTGCGTTCGCCGCGCTGCTGCTCTGCTCCGGCGAAGTTCTGGACAGCGCAAAGCGCGGTCTGTCCCTGTGCGCCAAGATAATCGTTCCCTCGCTTCTGCCGTTCTTCATCCTCTCCTCCCTCATAGGAGACGTTGGGCTTCCAACATATCTGGGGAATATCTGCGCGCCTCTGATGTCCAGGCTTTTCGGGGTATCCGGCGCGGGCGCCGCCGCCTTCATACTCGGCGTCACCGGCGGTTATCCGCTTGGGGCCAGCGTGGTATCCGGCCTTGTCGCACGGAAAGAGATTTGCCGGGAAGAAGGGGCGCGGCTTCTGGCGTTTTGCAATAATTCCGGCCCCGCGTTCATCATTGGCGCGGCCGGAATCGGCGTGTTCCAAAGCTCCGGCGCGGGGCTTATGCTTTATGCCGCCCATGTTTTGGCGGCTGCGACCGTCGGCGTCCTGCTGTCCGGGGAGGGCAGGGCCAGGAAGGACAGCCGCGCCGCCGCCCGGCTGCCGGTACATATCAAGACGGTCTCCCTTGCAGAGGCGCTGCCCAACGCCGTGCGCACATCCGTCGCCTCGGTTCTGTCCATCTGCGGCTTTGTCGTCACCTTTACCGTCTGCGTGGGGGTATTGGACGCCGCCGGCATTTTCCCTCAGATCACGGGGGAACTGGCCCGTTTTTCCGGCCTGGGCCTTAGAGTATCCCGGGCATTGCTGACGGGACTGCTGGAAATCGGGAGCGGCATCGGCAGTCTGGAA
Source organism: Clostridiales bacterium UBA5446 (assembly GCA_002427465.1). Taxonomy (GTDB): domain Bacteria; phylum Bacillota; class Clostridia; order Oscillospirales; family Oscillospiraceae; genus Scatomorpha. Next base: position 44,834 of record DIRC01000010.1, read on the forward strand.
GGCCTGTCCCCCACACCTGTAAATTTGGCGGCAGCCGCTTTCATCCTGGGCTGGGGCGGTCTGTCGGTGCATTTTCAGACCATCGCGGTGACGGCCGAAGCAAAAATTAATATCGCCCGGCACACGGCCGGGCGATTTCTGAGCGGTCTCATTTCTGCAATCTATGTCTTGGGTCTGTGCCTTGTGTTTTAAACGCCGGCAAAGGAGAAAACCACGCCGACGACGGCGCTGACCGCGATATAGAGGATCGGATGGAGCTTTTTCGTCGGCTTGACCAGATTCGTAAGCGTCCAGATCACAGCGGCAAGGAGCACGCCCCGCCACGACACCAGATCCGCCAGATTCCCGGTGGCCGCATACAGCTCCGTATTAAAAAGGGAGATGGTAATAACGAGGACACCCGCCGCCGCAATCAGGCCGGTGGAGGCCGGCCGAAGCCCGTAAAACGCCGCGTCGACGTACTTGTTCCCCTGAAACTTCTCCAACATCCTGGCCACAATAAGTACGATCGTCACGCCCGGTATGATCATTGCCATGGTTGCCGTGACCGCTCCCGGCAGCCCCGCCACAGTATAGCCCACATAGGTGGCCATGTTGATGCCGATCGGCCCGGGTGTGGATTCGCTTACCGCAATCATATCCGCCAGTTGCGTATATGTAAACCACCCGGTCTTATCCGAAACGTCATAAAGAAACGGCAGCGTCGCCATTCCTCCGCCAACCGCAAACAGGCCGATTTTAAAATATTCCCAAAAAAGATGCAGCAGAATCATTTCGCTTTTGCCTCCAAGCGTTTGATGACGTTTCCCAAAACCGCCGCCGCAATAACAAACACGACCGGAGACAGATCCGTAAACACGGACAGCCCGCAGACCACGGCAAAAATCGCTGCGCATTTCCAATCGATTATCGCGGTTTTCCAGAGCTTCACAACGGCGTTAATAATAAGAACCACAACGCAAATACGTATTCCCGCAAAAGCGTTTCGGACCGCCGGCACATCGGAAAACGCCGTAAGGGAAGCGGCAATGATCACAATAATCACCAAAGACGGAAAAACCGCGCCCAGCGCCGCTATGATCCCTCCCGGGACCCCCTTGCGCTTCTGCCCCACAAACACCGCGGTATTGACCATAATCACGCCCGGCAGGCATTGCCCCATGGCATAATAATCAATCATTTCGGCTTCAGTTATCCAGCCGCGCTTCTCCAGAACCTCCCGCTGAAGGATCGGAAGCATCGCGTATCCGCCGCCGAAGGTCATGGCCCCGACTTTGATAAAGGCAATAAACAGATCCAGATATTCCTTCATTGGCCCAACGTCCTTGCAAAGTCTTCATACCGCGCAATTTTCTCATCGCACTGGGATTGATCCGCACCCTGGGCGAGAATGTACACTTTGATTTTCGGCTCGGTTCCAGAAGGCCGGATAATGAACGACGTGGTGTCCTGCAGCTCAAAATACAGGACATTGGAGCCGGATATCTCCGTTTTGTCCACGATGCCCAGGTCGGCCACAGTTACTTTGCCGCTCTGGTAATCCCGCATGCGCAGCACCGGGCATCCGCCGATTTCCTTTGGAGGATTCGCCCGCAGCCCCGCCATGAGACAACGCATTTTTTCCAGCCCGTCAAGGCCCGGCATTACCAGATCAAGGGTTTTCTCCGCAAACCGGCCGTATTGTTTATACAGGTCTTCCATGGCGGCAATGAGGGTCTTCCCCCGGGAAAAATGATAGGCGGCCATTTCCGCGATCAGCACGCAGGCAGTGACCGCGTCCTTGTCCCGCACGTAATCGCCCATCATGTAGCCGTAGCTTTCCTCATAGGCCAGAAGATAATGATAGGCGTTTCCCCGGCGGCGATATTCCGCCAGCTTCTCCGCCATAAATTTAAAGCCGGTGAAAGTCTCGTCCACATGGACGCCGTTTTTCTCCGCCACCACCCGCACCATATTGGTCGTTACAATCGTCTTTATCAGCGCCGCGTTTTCGGGGAGCGTACCCTTTCTCCTGCGTGCGCCGATGATGTAGTCAAGCAGCAGAACGCCCATTTGGTTGCCGCTTATGGTATGATACGCCCCGTCTTCACCCCGCGCCATCACGCCAACCCGGTCTGCATCCGGATCGGTGCCGATAATCAGATCGCTACCCACGTTTTTGGCCAGTTCCACCGCCAGATAAAAGCCTTCGGGGTTTTCCGGATTCGGGCTTTTCACAGTGGGAAACGCCCCGTCAACCACCATCTGCCGGGGTTCGGGGTATAGATGCTTCACTCCCAGGCGACTGAGAGCCTCCGGAACCAGCTTGTATCCCGTGCCGTGGAAGGGCGTATAAACAATCTTCAGGTCATCCGCCACGCTCTTGACCACGTCCGGGTCGATCGCCTGCTCCATGACCTTTCCAAGAAAGGCTTCGTCCGTTTCGCCGCCCAAAAATTCAACAAGCCCCTCCGACACGGCCTCCTCAAAGGCCATGGTCGTCACATCGCGGAACACGTCCTTTTCCCGCATACCGGCGGCGATGGCCTCGGCATGCTGCGGCGGGAGCTGCGCTCCGTCCGACCAATAGACCTTATACCCATTGTACTGCTTTGGATTATGGCTGGCCGTAATGTTCAGCCCGGCGGCGGCGCCGTAATGGATCACGGCGAAGGAAAGCTCCGGCGTGGGCCGCAGCTCGTCAAAAATCCGCACATGAATGCCGTTGGCCGCCATGACCGCGGCAGCCTCCCGGGCAAAGCTCTCGCTGTTTTGGCGGCAGTCATAACAGATCACAATACCCTTTTCGCAGGCCGGCGCCCCCTCCGCCCTGATCACATCGGCAAAAGCCTGGGTAGCCCAGCGCACCACATGGACATTCATGCGGCGCAGTCCAATACCCATTTCGCCGCGAAGGCCGGCAGTTCCGAATTCAAGGGGAGCAAAAAAGCGGCTTTTTATCTCCGCTTCATCTCCCCCGATGGCTGAAAGCTCCCGCCACTCGTCCTCGCTCAGCGCGGGACTGTCCAGCCAATATTGATAGATTTGCTCATAGCTCTTCATCTTCAGGCACTCCTTCCATCAATGCTCGGGCATATTCCAGCATGGTTTCCGGCACAAAGATATCAACGCCCTCGGCGCTTATCCCCAGCACCAGCTTGCCAAAACCGCCGTAATGCGGAAACCGGCGCAGGCACGGCACGCCCAGGGACTCCAGCATGCCGATCAGCACGGCATCGCCCATATCCTTCTGACTGCTTGAGGCCAGAAACGCGGGCAAGACCGGCTCGCCTTTCTCATCCTTCGGCCACCGTTCGATCAGTTCCCCGGGAACATCCCGCCCCCATGTGAGTTTAATGCCGTCGTCCATAGCCTTCTCCTTACTTATGATAGCTTGAGCCTTCATTGATTGAGAGCGCCCTGTAAAGCTGCTCGGACAGCATAACGCGGGCCAGGTGATGGGGAAATGTCATGTCCGACATGGACAGCCGAAGACCGGCGGAATTCTTCACGCTCTCATGCAGCCCGAAAGAGCCGCCCACAATAAAGCACAGCCGCGACTCGCCATACGCCGCTTTTCCCGCAAGATACCCCGCCAGCGCCCCGCTGGAAAAACGCTCGCCCTCAATACACATGGCCACGGTGGAGGCTCCCTTCGGGATCAGCCTGCGGATTTCCGCCGATTCCCTTTCAAGCGCCGCTTCAATTTCTTTTTCGGACGGCCGCTCCGGTAAACGCGCCTCCGGCAGCTCGGCGGTTTCAAATCTGCAATATGCGCCAAGCCGCTTGGCATATTCCTCAAACGCCGCAATATAGTGTTTTTCGCGCATTTTTCCCACGCAGATCAGCTTTATCCCCAGCATCATCCCACCTCCAGGCCCAGCATTTCCGACGCCGGAGCAACCAGAAGCCGCGGATTTAATCCGGACGCGGCCAGCGTGCCGGACACGGCTGCATACGCCTTTTCCGGCGTATTGTTTTCCTGGCTGAGGTGACCCAGAATTACCGTTTGGGTACCGCTTTCCGCCAAAAAGCCGGCAAGCTCTCCGCTGACCGTATTGGATAGATGGCCCCGGTCCGAGAGTATCCGCCTTTTGAGAAAAACCGGATAAGGCCCGCGCCGAAGCATCTCCTCATCATGGTTAGCCTCGATGACCGCCGCCGATACGCCACAAAGCGCGCTGCGCACTTCATCCGTAACACAGCCCAGATCGGTGCAGACGCCGAAAGATATTTCCGCGTCTATGCGGTACCCCACGCTTTCCGGCGTATCGTGCATGGTGGAAAACGCGGTCACTCTGATATCGGCCAACGAAACTGGCTGCGAGCTATGTATTGTCTTCATCCGCCCCGCGATGCCCGGAAACATCTGCGTCAGGCGTAATCCCACTCTGGGCGGGGCAAATATGGGAAAGTCAAAGTATTTAAGCAGCATGGGCAATCCGGAGATATGATCGGCGTGTTCATGCGTTATGAACACGCCATCAAGCTGTTGTGGCGAAAGACCCCACGAGGAAAGGCAGGCCGTGATTCTTTTCATCGAAATCCCCGCGTCGATCAGGATCCTGGCCCCACCCGCGGAAACAAGAGTGCAGTTACCCTTTGAGCCGCTGGCAAATGTGGCAATCCGCATCATCCGATATTCACATTTTTTAATGTCTGCTCCGGTTCGTCCGGATCCGAAACATACACAATATCTGCGCCCAAACCCCTCAGCTTGCCCACGAAATTCTCATATCCCCGCTCAATATAATGGACATCCTCCACTTGGGTCTCCCCCTCGGCGCACAGTCCCGCGATGACCATTGCCGCGCCCGCCCTCAGGTCGCAGGCGGCAACAGGCGCGCCTGAGTATTTTTCGATGCCTTCTATGACGGCGGTACGCCCGTCAACCTGGATCTGGGCGCCCATTTTTCGAAGCTCGTTCACGTATTTGTATCGGTTGTCAAAAACGCCTTCGGTGATCACACTGGTCCCGTTTGCCAGACAAAGGGCCGAGACGATCTGCGGCTGCATATCCGTCGGAAAACCCGGATATGGCATGGTCTTGACATTAATACGGCGTATCGGCCCGCTGCGCCGGACAATAATCGAGTCTTCACCCTCGATAACGGTCACGCCCATTTCCCGGAGCTTTGCGGTGATCGACTCCAGATGCCGGGGAATCACGTTTCCAATGCGAACCTCGCCTCCCGCCGCCGCGGCCGCGGCCATATATGTCCCCGCCTCGATCTGGTCGGGAATAATCGTATAGGTTCCCCCGTGGAGACTGTCCACACCGTTGATCTTCACGGTATCGGTGCCTGCCCCGCGCACATCCGCGCCCATGGAGTTAAGGAAGTTCGCCAGATCCACGATGTGCGGCTCCCTTGCCGCGTTCTCGATGATCGTGCGCCCTTTTGCCATGGAGGCCGCAATAATAATATTCATTGTCGCGCCCACGGATACTTTATCGAGATAGATCCGCGAGCCATGCAGCCGTCCGTCCTGCGTTTCCGCATAGACGAAACCGCCCGCCACCTCTACTTCCGCGCCCAGGGCCGTCATACCCTTAATGTGCTGGTCTATCGGGCGCACGCCAAAATTACAGCCCCCCGGCATGGTGGTTTTTGCCGCGCCGAAGCGTCCGAGCATAGCCCCGATCAGGTAATAAGAGGCCCTGATCTTGCGCATCAGATCGTATGGTGCGTCGGTATACCGGACATGGGTGCAGTCTATCTCCATTGTGTTTTTATTGATCATTTTTACCCTGGCGCCAAGATGCTCAAGAATTGTCAGGAGCATGTCGGCGTCGCTGATCTGCGGGATGTTTTCCAACCGGCAGACGCCATCGACCATAAGCGCGGCGGGAATAATTGCCACTGCCGCATTTTTAGCGCCGCTAATATCAACGCTGCCATAAAGCGGCTTACCGCCGCGGATGATATATTTTTCCACTGACTCACCCTCCGAAGTGCGGGGCATCCTATGCAAGGTGCCGCCGACAGGCCGTATTTTGATTTTTCCGTCATATTTTTCCAACGGCGCGGCCGTTGGCCGAGACTGACTTGCTTCCGATGCTCTAAGGCCGTCGGCGTTTATATTGTGTCCTGAGAAGCCCTACACTAAAATAGCATTTTAACACAGAAATGCAAAAAATCAATCATTCAATATCGGGTAAGGGTTTCCCTTTTTCCGGTCAGGCCGTTAATATAGAATTCCCCGGCGTCTGTAGTCAGGCACCACACAGGCTCCAACTTGCCCAAACCGGAAGCCGGCGCGCTCTGCACATAACAAAGTTCCAGATTTTCCAGCCTGCTGCATACATGCCCGCTCTCGCTTATTATATCCAGAAACCGCATTAATATGGTAGAAACATCCATCGCGTTATCCAAGCTGTCGGAGGAGCCTTTATCCAAAGGACGCGTGCCGGACACCAGCATAAGGCTGCCGTCGGTGAAGATAAAGGTAACCTGGCAATTAATGATCTCCGTTTTTCCAATTTGACAGTTGAGAACCACCGTTCCCGCCCCGTCGCGCACGTCCACCCGGACCCCATCATCGCCTTTGACTGTGGACATGCCAAGTTTTTTCAAAAAAGCTCTGGCGGTGCCCTCGGGGTCCTGGCCGGTGGGTACCGCGCCCACGTTCATCAGAATTTCAAACACGCCTGTTCCGCTGAACTGCGCTTCTCCCCGCTCGCCCAGATAAAGCAGAATATTTCCTCCCCTGTCCTGAACACTGACTTTTCCCAGCACGGCCGACACGCGCTTTTTTTCAGCGTCAAGATCCCGACGTACCGAACAGATATTGAGATCCGGATACGACAGCGCCACGTCCTCGGAAACCGTTATGCCCCGGGACTCCATGATCGCCACAACACCCTCCAGAGCCTGCCTGCGCAGCGTTCTGTTTTTGACCATATCGGCGCCGATCACGGCGGTAAGCAGCAAGTTCACTATCAATAAAATGATGATGATAAAATTTTTAATCTTAGAATTATCCATATCACCTGACAACCCAATTCACGGCCACCGAGCCATAATCGTCCGTGTAGGAAAGCACCGGCTCCCCCCCGCCCATGGCCTGAACCACTGCGGCCGCCTGCATCGCGGGCAGCGGATTTTCCGAATCATCCAAAATCCGGTATTTGCGCAGAATCATTTTTGCTGAGGTAACGCCGGAGCCGGTAAGGGTAAGCTCCGCGGCGCTGCTGCCGTCGGAAAAGGTAATCGGAAGCCCATTCAGGGAATAATCAAAGGTAATTTGATATTCCCCCGCTTCGGAATCCTTCCAAATGGAGGACAGGTAAACCGATGCCGCCCCGCAGTCCGCGCCGATGGTCTTTTGGCAGAGCGCGCGCGCCATCTCTATGGCCTGGGCAGGTGTTGGCACATCCTCCTGCCCTTGCTGGCCCGTATCGCTGTACATGACCGTGCCGTTCGCCTCAATGCGCATAGTCGCGTCCCCTTCGACATAAAGCTCGGTGCCGTCCGTCAACTGTACATATTCCGCAAGCACGCTGTTCATTTCGAATGCCGAAAGCAGCCCGTCGACTCCGGCTGTGCTGTTCAAGGGGTTTTCGGCGGTTGCAGAATGGATATCAAGCCGTCCGGTGGTGATGAGCGCGTTGCCGTCCACCATGAGGAACGGCGAAGCCAGCTCAAAGTTGAAAGCGGTTCCATCCGGCAGATACCCGGCGATATTATCGGAAATATCCGTATTGGAAAGCGCCGTTTTGCAGCGGTATACGGTTCCGTATCTTGCCCGAATATAGTAGAGTGTAACGCCCGAACCATCCGCCGCGATACATATCCGCCTGGCGGTATGATCCGCCGCACCCCCGGATACGCTTGTTCCCAGCCAGCCGGCAAGCACGGACAAAGGCTGATCGCTGAGAAAATCAAAATAGATTCCGCTGCCGGAAAGCGCGGTCTTCCATTCCCCGTCGGTCGCCGCTTCAGGTTCTCCCGACGAACCAATGGCCTGTCCTAAGAGTGCCGAAAACCTGGAATATGCGGCCCTGACCGCCTCCCCGTCGTATACCACGGCGCAATGGGCCCCCTTCTGCGGGGTTACGACGATGTAAAACGGTGCCGCGGCCGCGGTGTATATGCCGTTTTCTCCCGAAAGGGGCGTCTCCTGACCAAAAGGCAGAACGCCGTCCAAAACGTTGGGGGCCCCCCTCCCGGAAAACAGCCCGCTTTTCACCGCCAGCAAAGCGGCGGTGATCATAAGAATCACAATAAGCACGTTTTTTCCGGCGTCAATCATGCGGTTTTTATTTTTGAACTCAGGAATCTTCATGTCATGGCCTGCAAACATCTTCCGGCCCCTCTGAAGGAAGCCAAACGGTAATATTGGTGCCCTTGCCTTCGCGGCTTTCCAGCTCCATCCTTCCGCCGTGCCGGGCAACGATTTCCTTTGCAATGGACAGGCCCAGCCCCGTTCCCCCGGACTCGCGGCTGCGCGCCTTGTCCACCCTGTAAAACCTGTCAAAAACCTTTGTTACATCTTCCTTGGGAATGCCGATGCCGTTATCCCGCACGGAGCACCAGACTTCGCCGTTTTTTGCCCCTGCGGTCATACGCATCTTTCCGCCGTCTTTCGTGTATTTCACCGCGTTGGATACCATGTTCAGCAGAACCTGCTCAATGCGCGCCCTGTCTCCGAGAATATCGGGGATCGGCGTCCGAAATTCCAGGACAAAGTCGTGCTTATGGCTCTGAGCTTCCATAACGGTCGCGTTATACACGTCCCGCACCGATTTCTCAAAACTGAATCTTTCGAACACAAACGAGATGCTGCCCGCGTCAAACCGGGATAGGGTCAGAAGATCCTGAACAATTTTCGCCATACGGTCCGATTCGTTTAGGATGACTTCAAGAAATTTCTGCCGGGTCACGTCAGGGATTTCCGTATCCTCCCCCAAGGTTTCCGCATAGCTTCTGATGCTGGTGATCGGCGTGCGAAGCTCGTGGGATACGTTGGCGACGAATTCCCGGCGCATCTGTTCGGATTTTGTCAGATCATCCAGCGTATCTTCCAGCCGCCCCGCCATGTCGTTAAATGTCTGGGTCAGGATACCGATCTCATCCTTGGAGTGATTCTCCAGCTTTTCCGAAAAATCTCCGCCGGCAACCTTTTTTGCCGCCATCGTCAGATCCTGTATGGGCGCGATCATGGTCTTGGCCAGAAGCAGGCTTAAAAGAACTGATATGATCAGACCCACCACCAGCGCCTGAATAATGATCCGGAAAAGCTGATCGTTAAGGCTCTGCGCGGTTTCCTTATTGTCCATAATATAAATGATATAACTTCCGCTCTCGCCGGATACCGGCAGGGCAACATCCATATAGGCCGCGCCGGGGTCGCTGACATAGCCCTCCTTTCCGCCAATGGCGGTCACAATGTTTGGGGTGATCTCCAGTCCGTTCCCTTCGGCGGCGCTTCCCGTGAGATACGCCCCAGATCCCCCGTCAAGAATATAATAGTTCCGTGTGCCGGAATCGATGCCGAGTTTACCGGAATACCCCCTGATGATATCGGCCATATGGGCCGCCGCATTCTCGGAGTTCGCGGCGACGCGCAGGTCGTCCGCCAGCTGACGGCTGGAAAATACCTCCTGCATTTGGTTATAAAACTCATTCAGATAGAAGCTTCTTACCCCGCGCGTAAGAAATACGCCCACCACCGCCATAAGGGAAATGATGATAATGAGGATTATAATCACAAGCTTTGTGTATAGGCTGCGGTTCATCCTGCCACCTCAGTCGGCAAAATAGTATCCCACGCCCCGTTTTGTAATGACATATTCGGGGTCGGAGGGATTGCTCTCCAGCTTTTCCCGGAGCCGCCGCACCGCCACATCCACGGCGCGCAGGTCCCCGAAATAATCATACTGCCAGACCTCCGTCATCAGCTTTTCCCGGGATATAACCTTGCCGGGGTTCTCGGCCAGATATCTGATCAGCTCATACTCACGCTGGGTCAGTTCCAGGGCCTTTCCGCCCTTATAGACCGCCCGCCGCTCCCGGTCGATCACCAGATCCCTGATCCGGAACCGGTCGCCCGTTTCCTCAGCCGGAGGGGGTGACATTGAGGCCGCCCGGCGCATATTAGACCGGACCCGTGCAACTACCTCCCGCATTGAAAAAGGCTTCGTAATGTAATCATCCGCACCCAACTCAAGGCCGAACACCTTATCCGTTTCTTCTTCTCTGGCGGTTATCATAATAATAGGGACATTATTGCCCTCGTCCCTTAGCGTCCTGCAAACCTCAAATCCGTCCATCTCCGGAAGCATCACATCCAGAAGGATAAGATCCGGGTCGCTTTCCCTGGCAAGCCTCAGCCCCTCGGCTCCGTCAAACGCCGAGCTTGCGTCAAAACCGTTTTTTTCTAAATTATATTTTAAGATATCGACGATCGCGCGCTCGTCGTCCACAATCAGCACTTTCATCCTAGCGCCTCGCCTCCAGATATTTTCTTGCCTTCAGCACGGCGATAATGGTCTTCCCGTCATCAACTTCCCCGGACATGACCATATCCGTCAGCTCATCCAGACTGTGCTTTTCCACACTCAGGAACTCATCATTGTCCGGATGCATCTCCCCGGTATGAAGCCCCAGTGCAATATAGATGTGCAGCACCTCTGTCAAAAACCCCGGCGACGTGCAGCAGGGGCCAAGATAGATAAGCTCGTCCGCGGTAAGCCCCGTTTCCTCCGAAAGCTCCCTAATCGCGCATTGCCGGTGATTTTCCCCCTTCTCAAGCTTGCCGGCCGGTACTTCCAGCATCTCGCGGCCAAAAGGATAACGAAACTGGCGAACACACCAAACCGTTCCGTCCTCCGCCACCGGTATGATCGCAACCCCGCCGGGGTGCTCAACTACTTCCCTGCCCACAATTTTCCCGTTTATCAGCTCGGCCCGATCTCGCCGAACAGTCACGATGGCACCGTGATACATCGTTTGGCCGTCTATTTTTCTTTCAATATATGTCATCATATGTCACCGATTATGCCCCCGCGTGATGTTTCAGTGGTTTTTATCAATATACTTTACCATATATTCAACTGCTTTTCCAGTATTTTTGCCTTGACTGTGAAATATATTTGGCCGAGAATTGATAGGAACATCAGCGGCGCCTCGAAGCGTCGCTGAACCGATAACATCTCTCAGGAGGTAATGAAATTGGATATTCAGACGATCAGCCGCGAATGTGTGGCAATATGCGTACATAGGCGCCCCTGCCCCAGCCCGGAGGACGCGGCTTCCCTGATACGCGGCGCACTCAAAAATCGCGGCATGGACGCCTGGCCCCGGATGGAAATCGATCTTTTCCCGGCCGGCGCCGACACGCTCATTGTCGCACGCCCCGCCGCGGAAATGATCATCACCGTCGCTGAATATGCGCTGCCCTTTCTCTACGAAAATTAATAATTTTCTGTATCTTTCTCTTGACAAATGTGTTAAACTGTCTTTGCACTGTCAAGGAGGTGTAAGCGATGTCGCCCAAGGGGCAGGGGATAAAACAAATTGCCTCGAACCGCAAGGCGTTTCATGACTATTTCGTGCTTGACCGCTATGAGGCCGGCATCGAACTTTTCGGCACGGAGGTCAAGTCCATACGCGCCGGCACCGTTAACTTGAAGGATTCTTACTGCGCGTTTAAAAACGGAGAGCTTTTTACCAGAGGCATGCATATAAGCCCTTATGAAAAGGGCAATATCTATAACCGGGACCCACTGAGGGCGCGCAGGCTGCTGATGCACAAACGCGAAATTCAGAAGCTTAACGCCCGCGTTATGCAGGACGGCATGGCCCTTCTTCCGCTGTCCCTGTATCTTAAGGACGGGCTGGTCAAGGTAGAGCTGGGCCTGTGTAAGGGCAAGAAGATCCACGATAAGCGCGACGCGGAATCCGAACGGCAGGCAAAACGCGATATTGAGAGAACACTGAAGGAGAGAAAAGACTGATGGCAAATCCGATAGTGACAATAGAAATGCAGGATGGCGGCATAATCAAAGCCGAGCTTTACCCCGATATTGCCCCGAATACGGTGAACAATTTTCTCCACCTGGTGGGCAAGGGTTTTTATGACGGCGTGTGCTTCCACCGTATTATTCCCGGCTTCATGATTCAGGGCGGAGACCCCACGGGAACCGGAATGGGCGGGCCCGGTTATTCAATCAAAGGTGAATTTTCTTCCAACCGCTTTGCAAACAATTTGAAGCACGACAGCGGCGTTTTATCCATGGCGCGGTCCAACCGCCCCGACTCCGCGGGCAGCCAATTTTTCATTATGCACGAAAAATCTCCCCATTTGGACGGAGACTACGCAGCTTTCGGCAAGGTGATCGAAGGCCTCGCGGTGGTTGACAAGATTGCGAACAGCCCCCGCGACTACAGCGACAGACCCCATACGCCTCAAATCATGAAAAAAGTCACGGCCGAGACCTTCGGTGTTGATTATCCCGAACCTGTCAAGGTTTGATTTCAGCTCCCCGCCCTGGAACCAGGGCGGATATATGGGGCCGTACCGGTTTCGACGGGGATAAGGAAATCGGAATAGCGGGCAGATGCGCCTACCATCTCAAAAATGGGCACTTATAAATTAAAGAACAACAACGAAACTGTTCTTCTCGCTGCTTAAGCAGTGAGCGTCGCCTCCGGAGGGGCCGCGGGCCGGAAGGCGGCGTCGATTAGCGGCGTCCGTGAGCGCGCAAAGCTTTGAGCGCGCCATGAATAATGAAGCTACCAAGCCGTTGAGCATGAAGGCTTGCGCCTCGGCAAGGGAATGTAAATAACCTTCTGCGCCCGGAGAAGTTCCGGTGGATGTATTTTCGGACAGGGGTTCAATTCCCCTCGGCTCCACCAAAAAATGGAGGCCCCGCAGTCATTGAGATTGCGGGGTTTCTTGCTATATCTCTTGATTTATCAATGGTTACTGGGTTTTTACGTTGACAACAAATGGCGCTGCCTCCTCCATTATCCAAGACACAAAAATGCTTTATAAAGACCAAAAATGCTAATGAAAATGCTAACGAAAATGGCCGGGGGGATTGTCGCCCCCGGCCTTTGCCTATCCCCGCCGGTGGCTTGTTTTTTCTCCTGGAATCCTTCCAGCTTCTGCTCCTCATTGATTGCAATGTTTGCATAAAAAGAGCGCCCTCCCTCATTTACTGGAAAGGCGCTCAGGGGCGCTCGACAATTGCTATGATAATCAAGCATCTACTCAACAATTTTACAATTAGTCCAGTTGCCTGTATGCATCATCAAACGCATTAAAATATTGGTTGTACAGGCCGGTATCAAGCTCGTCACCCGTTACTTCTGTTCCGCGAGATTGCACTTCAGTATATAAAACATCAACCTGCTCGGACAGTTTAGACCAGACAGATGCAATCTCGCTGTATTTCTCAGGAAGATCACTTATGTAAACGTCATATTCACTTTTCTTTTCTATTGCCTTTTCTAACTGTTCAAGGGAAAATTCGGCATCCATGCTTTGCCCAATCGAACTTTTACCGGTACTATAATACCACGACATATCACAAAATCCATCATTCCAGATATCGCTCACCAGCCAATTTCTGATCTCAAAAAGCTTTTCTTCCGGAGTTTGTTCCACTACGCTGCCGCTATTATCAGAACCGGGACTTCCCTCAAACGCCTCATTTATAGCATCGGCAAAAGAGCTTATGCCACCCAGCATTGCGTCAGCCGCCGCATCATTCCCACTATCAATTACCCACACATCATCTTTCAGTGTCAATGCCACTTTTACAGTATTCGTTATTTGCGGGTTGTCTGGACGCGCCAATAACTCTATTAATGTATCAGAAAAAAGTTTATCCGAATCCTCATCGCTCATTTGTTCCGATTCAGGCTTAAAGGCTTCGGCAAGCAATGTTGGGAAAACCTCCGCAACAACGTCAGTCATGACTTTTCCCATATCTGTATTGGTGATTTTAACATCAACAACTGCCGCGCCGTCATTTTCCTCCGACCCCATGATTTCATAGATAATCCCACCTAAGATTGCCTTTAACGCTTCCTCATCCATTTCGTCACCGGACTCAGCCCCAATATTCTCATTTCCCCAGTATTTACGCACTTTTGCAGCGTCACAGGCTTTGATGGCTTCAATGGCATCTTTCACTACCATTTCAGCAGATTCTCTTTTGTTTCCGCACCCCGTCAGGCTGACCCCAATGCATACTATCAATAGGGCCGCAAACACCCGCTTCATTTTATCTACCCCCCTAAAAGCCCTTAACCAATTTATACCATATCACCCTATTTATTGCAAGTTAAAGGCTTTTTGTTTTGCGAGGTATTATCGCATCCGTGATTTAGCCAATGCGGTTTCAACGCCCATTCCACGCCGCATACGCTGCCGAAAGCCGCTCTGGCTTAGATTAATCCGCTTTGGCCATTGTTGAACCGTATGAGAAACACCGCTAATCTCAATGGCCGCGTTTGTATGGATACCCCTCGTGAGGTGAAAATTTTTTATAAGCGGCGTTACTATTGCTATTGTTGCAACGACGCTTATATAATAGACGTAGTATTTGGACATATGGGCGGACTAGATAATATTGCTATTATTTTTCTTATCTGTTTTGCTGGCGGCGCATTGCCTTCATTAATTTTTTAGGAAGTCTTTTATCTTGTTAATAGAAAAAGGCAAAAGCAATCATACGAAAAGTATAATGAGGAATAATAGGAGTATTTGCAG
>DIRC01000010.1:59817-66654 GCA_002427465.1 Clostridiales bacterium UBA5446
AGGCGGAAAAGTCGACGCAAATAAATTAGGAACTGAGATAAATCAGCTTGGAAACTCAGGCTGGGAATTGGTAAGCAGCGTGTCGACCAATAAAGCGAACGGTTACACAAGAAGTATTGTTTGCTTTTTTAAAAGGAGAATATCATTATAGGTTTTTACGCCAGATTATGAGGATAATCTATATAAGATTATAGTTCGAATCCCACCGAAAAATCGAATGATATCCAAAATTGACATTACTCTCATAAGTAAACGTCAATGTTGATATAATGTTGACCGACCAAAAAGTCCAGTAATACTGGGCTTTTTATCGTTTGAAGGAAGTAACCGCAGCGCATGCAAGAGCAATTTCTTTACATGTAACACGGTGTTTGTCGAAGCATATCATATAGCAAGGCAATGAAATGTTGTTTTATGAAAGGCAGTGATACATATGTTTCCAGCCTGTTCAGGGACTTATCCGTATACCATCCGATCCGGAGATTCTTTGTGGAAAATCGCAAATCATTTTT
Source organism: Clostridiales bacterium UBA5446 (assembly GCA_002427465.1). GTDB lineage: Bacteria > Bacillota > Clostridia > Oscillospirales > Oscillospiraceae > Scatomorpha. The sequence continues at coordinate 60,330 of DIRC01000010.1, forward strand.
GCACAACCATCCAGGAAATCGCGTTGGTAAATCCCGGACTAGACGTTAATAATCTATACATTGGGCAAACGATCTGCATTCCCCAAAGAAACAGCCGACCGTCCGCGCAGCCCTGCGGCATGGGTATAAGCAAAGCGGAACAGACACTGAGCAATCATATGAGGCTGCTATGGGAACAGCATATCTATTGGACGAGGATGGTCATACTTAGTATGGCTTTTGGATTGCCGGATACGGAGTTTGTCACGAATCGGCTTCTGCGTAACCCAAAAGATTTTGAAGCGGCGCTGAGACCATTTTATGGGGAAAACATCGCTGCAAGATTTGCAGAATTGTTCACAGATCACCTTACAATTGCCGCCGAGCTCGTTCAAGCGGCAAAGGCGGGCGACAGCGCCGCAGCCACCGACGCTGAGAAACGCTGGTATGCAAACGCGGATCAGATAGCGGCTTTCCTCGGCAGTATCAACCCGTATTGGTCCGCACAGGAATGGCAGAAAATGTTATATGACCATCTTGCAATGACAAAAGACGAGGCAGTTGATATCCTAACGCAAAAGTACGCAGACAGCATCAATATGTTTGAAAATATCGAGCGGCAGGCATTGGATATGGCCGACATGATGACACAGGGTATTGTCAAACAGTTTCCCCAATATTTCAGATAGAAGGCCTTATACAATAACCCGCCTGTTTCGATCTGGGCGCTATACCCCGCATAGGTCCAAAAAAGTCTCCGCCATCCGCCTAGTTCCATCATCAGGCGGCGGGGATTTTTTGATTTTGGGGAAGCGGAATCGTGAAAACCGGCAGTCCTTGCATGGGCATCAGAGAAGTTATCCCTCCGCCGCTTCAAAAAGCGTCGTTACCTCCGGTTTATGCCAGGTCTTTCCTTCATTTCCCTGCGGATTTTGTAAATACTAAAGGGCATGGAGGTGATATTTTGAAAAAGATGATCCTTGCCCTGTTCTGCGCAATGATCTGTTTTATCCAAGCGCCTATGACTGCCGACGCATCGGTGCGCTCCGGCATCGTGCCCGTACCGCTGTCGCAGGCGACGGCAGGCAGTTACAATATTGACGCTGTCGCCGAAAAGGTTAACGCGCTTGTCGAGCGCATCAACTCCGCCACGCCCACCGGGACGGATGACGAGAAGCGAAGGCAATTTTTCGCCCTGAATCGGGAAATCGACATGATGGATCGTGAAATCGATATTCTGGACGACAGGCTTGAGTTTGACTACATGTCTGATATATTATCATGGGGGGATTATATCGTGCTTGAACGCAAACTCGACGCTCTGGAAAATCTGCTTGACCGTGCGGAAAAAGGGCTGGAACGAAGGTTTGGCATGGATGACTAGCAAAATCCTGACCGGGTTTATCTCATGAACACACGATGTAAAAATCCTGCGACTGTTACAGTCACAGGATTTTTCACTCTCCCGCCTGTGCCGTTGCCCCGGAAAATTCAAAAACGGCGCAACGGATATTGAAAACGGATAACCTTTTCCGTGGAAGTGAGGTCGCTATGCCCGCAAAAGAAGCTTTTATCAAAATTGAATCCTGCCTCATGTCCGAGACGGCGCCATCGAAAACCTTGAGCGCCTACTCGGAGCAGCCCTGGTTCGGCGCACACCCCACATCCCTGCTGCTGGCACAAAAGCATACAAAGCAGCAGCCGGATCATCATCCCGAGGGGAGCGTCTGGAACCATACGATGCTGGTGGTTGACGAGGCGGCCAAGCGAAAGCAGCACAGCATCTGCCCAAGAGCGTTTATGTGGGCGGCGCTGCTCCATGACATCGGAAAGCCGTCCACAACAAAAATCAGAAAGGGCCGGATTACATCCTACGCCCACGACCTGGAGGGTGCCGAGCTGGCACTTGCCTTTCTTTCCGACCTGACAGACGAAACAAAGCTGGCCGAAAAAACCATGTGGCTTGTCCGCTTTCATATGCAGCTTCTGTTTGTAACCCGGGATATGCCGTTTCAGGACATTCCCGGAATGCGTGCCCACACCTACATTCCCGAAGTTGCGCTTTTGAGCTATTGCGACCGTCTGGGAAGAATCGGCGCGGATTCTGCCGCCGAGCGGCGGAATCTGATTGCTTTTCTGGAAAAATGCCAAGAGCGTACGGATCTTCCGTGGCTGAAGGAAACCTAAAAGGCCCGGGCTTCGCGCAGCTGACGCCCCGGTCCTTTCCCTTCCGCCCGTATACTGCCCCGGATTTTAGCGCCTTACTTATTCGGAAGCGGCCTCCGCCGCTTTTTCCGGCAATTTCGATTACCGTACCGGCCTCTGCGGAATGGCCGCAGATGATGACTTCCGAGCCGCAGTTCGGGCATACGTACTCTCCGCCGTTCGCAGATTCAATATTTTCCATAATGTCCCGCCATTTCCGGCCGCAGGCCGTGTATCTGGCAGGGCAGATATTTTGCGTGGAATTCCCGCCGTCGATAAAACGTGCCTTTCCGTTCGCCATGCTGCCGGCGATTTTATCCCCGGCCGACAGCAATATACGCTGAAAGGTGGGGCGCGAGACGCCCATCCTTCTGTAGTTTACCGGGTTATTCCAGTTATTTAACATACAACCGCACAATTATATCCCCCCGGGGAGCTTGCGCCGTCGGCGCATCTTTACGTATAATCATATATATATTACGGTAAAAAGTACTCCGGCGTACAGCAGGCCATATCACCTGCTCATCCGGACAAAGGAAAGGGATCAATTATGAAAAGTTTCATCAAGCCCCTCTTTTTTATCTTAGCGGTGTCCATGGTATTCTGTTTCGCCGCCTGTGGAAACGCCGGGAAGCCCGCCGATGCCCAAACGTCCGACCCCGAGGCCTCAGCCCCCGCGGAAAATGAGCCGGACGCCCGCGTGATCACAGACATTCTCGGCCGCCAGGTCGAGCTTCCCCAAGAGATCCATACCATCGCGGCCATCAACGGGGCGGCGCGGATGCTGACCTACGCGGGAGCAGCGGATATGCTGGTGGGTGTGACGGACATGGACAAAACCCCGGCCGCCGGAATGCCGTACTCCATAGTAAACGCCGACGCCTTTAAGGATCTTGCCTCTGTAGGCTCCGGCGGCAGCGGCGACACCGTGTATACGGAAGAACTGGTGGCCCTGTCTCCGGACGTAATCTTCGCCTTCACCAACGACGTGGATTCCGTAGACAACGTTCAGGCCAAAACCGGCATTCCCGTGGTGGGGATTTATGCCGACGGGATATTTTCACAAAGTCTCTATGATACCCTGACCCTAATCGGCGAAGTCACCGGGACGCAGACGCGGTGCATCCAGGTGATTGACGCCATGAAAGGCTGGGCCGACGATCTGAACAGCCGCACCGAGGACATTGCCGAGGGGGATAAGCCCGACGTTTATGCCGGTGCGATAAGTTTCAGAGGCGGCCACGGAATTGATGGCACCTATGGCGAATACCCGCCGTTTGTGGCTGTCAACGCCAAAAACGTCGTCGATGAGACCGGTATATCCGGCGCGATGCTCATCGACCTTGAAGAGCTGGCGGTATGGGACCCGGACATCATCTTCATCGATCCGAATAACCTGGCGCTGGTCAACGAAAATTACGCCGTCAACGCCGCATTTTATAACAGTTTGTCCGCGGTGAAGGCCGGCCAGGTCTATACGCAGGTGGCCTTTAATTACAATTGGTGTAATATGGAGCTGGCGATGGTAGACGCGTACTATGCCGGGATCATTATCTATCCCGATCGGTTTTCAGACGTGGACTTTGAAAAGAAAGCCGAGGAAATCTTCAACATAATGCTTGGCCGGGATTATCTGCCGGTGCTTGAGGAGGCCGGCATCGGCTTCGGCCAGCTCACGATAGGATGAGCCCGCAAATAATGGATACGCGACCGAAAGAGAAAACCTACAGCGGCTACATCCGTTTTAAAAAGACGTTTCTGGCGCTTTTGCTTATTGCCGTCGGGGCCACTGCCGTGGCGGCGATTGCAAGCGGTTCATCCGGCCTCACCGTTTCTCAGGTAATCCGGACGTTTTTGGGACAGGGTACGGTTCAGACGAACGCGATCGTCTTTTCCATCCGCATACCCCGTGTCGCAACAGCCATTGTCGCCGGCGTCGGCCTGGCCGTAACCGGCTGCGTGATGCAGAGCATCCTGCGCAACCCCCTCGCCTCCTCCTCTACCCTGGGCATCTCCCAGGGCGCAGCCTTCGGCGCGGCGTTCGCAATCATTGTCCTGGGGGCCGGGCTCCAGAGCCAGACTCTGGACGGCGTTTCCATCACGAATCCCTATGCGGTCTCCCTGTGCGCCTTCGCCGGCTCCATGCTGTCCACGCTGGTCGTGCTGGGGCTGTCCCGCTTTAAAAGCATCACGCCGGAGGCCATGGTGCTTTCCGGCGTGGCTCTGAGCGCACTGTTCTCCGGCGGTACAACACTGCTCCAGTATTTTGCCGAGGACGTCAAGGTCGCCGCGGTGGTTTTCTGGACCTTCGGCAACCTTGGGAACACCTCCTGGCGGGAAATACTGATCATGACGGCAGTCGTGGCCGGTTCCCTTGTGTATTTCCTGTGCAACCGCTGGAACTACAACGCCCTGCAGAATGGGGATGCCACGGCAAAGGGGCTGGGTGTGAACGTGGAACGCCTGCGCATAACCGGTATGGTCACATGCTCCCTGACCGCCTCCGTAATTGTATCCTATATAGGCATCATCAATTTTATTGGCCTGATCGCCCCGCACCTGATGCGCCGTGTGGTGGGCAATGATTACAGGTTCCTGCTCCCGGCCTCGGCCTTGGCGGGCGCCATGCTGCTTCTGCTCAGCGATACGGTGGCGCGGCTGCTTGTCCGTCCCATCATCCTGCCCATCGGCGCCATAACCTCATTTCTCGGCGCGCCCCTGTTTCTCTATTTAATCTACAAAGGCGGTTCCCAAAAATGATCACTGCCCGCGACCTTGCTTTTTCATACCGGAACGGCGGAAATACTCTCAGCGGCATGTCCTTTACGCTGGAGCCCGGGCATTGCCTTGCCCTGCTGGGCAACAACGGCGCCGGAAAAAGCACCCTTCTGAAATGCCTAAATAGAATCCTGGAACCCCAGTCCGGCGTTGTGGAGGTCTGCGGCCTAGACGTGCGCGAATTAACGCGCAACAGGATCGCAAAGCGCATGGCCTATGTCTCCCAGCATAACTGCGCCGCCCGCCTCACCGTTTTCGATTCCGTACTTTTGGGCAGAAAGCCTTTTATTAAAATGAACCCCACGGAAGACGACCTGCGGATAACCGAATCCGCTATAGACCGCATGGGCCTGCGGGACTATACCCTCAGGTATACCGATGAGCTTTCCGGCGGCGAGCTTCAGAAGGTTGTCCTTGCCCGGGCCCTGGCGCAGCAGCCCCACGTGCTCCTTCTGGACGAACCCACCAGCAACCTTGATCTGTGCAATCAGCATGAGGTCATGAAGCTGGTCAGCGGAATTGCAAAGGCCGACCACATTGCCGTGGTCATCGTCATCCATGATCTCAACCTGGCGGCCAGGTACTGCGACCGGTTTCTTTTTATGAAGAACGGGACGGTTTATCAATACGGTGATTCCTCTATTATCACCGACCGGCTGATTTCCGAGGTGTACAATATCCCCGCCCGAGTGACCGAGATCGCCGGCCGGAAGCTCATTCTTGTCGAATAGCGATGGAAAGGACAGATATGGACAGTCTTAACGCCCTAAAAATCCGCTGGACGGATAAATCGCTGCGGGACGCCCGTACCCAGGCCCGGATATGGGACGGCGTCGCGGAAGAATTCTGCGCCCATGAGCCGCCGGACTATGAGACAAACGGATTCCTGAAGCTGTTGGAAACCTTTGCCTCCCCCGCTCCGCACATGTCCGTTCTGGATATCGGCTGCGGCTGCGGCGGCTACACCCTGGCGCTGGCCAAACGCGTCGGCTCTGCCCAGGGCGTGGACATCTCCCCCAAAATGCTCGGCCATGCGCGCGCCCGGGCCGAAATCATGAACCTCGGCAACGCCGAATTCAGGTGCATGGACTGGGCGCAAGCCGATATTGACGCCCTGGGCTTCAGGCGGCGGTTTGACATCGTCTTTGCGCACATGACCCCTGCGATCTCGGATTTCGATACCTTTGACAAACTAAACGCCTGTTCAAAAAAATACTGCCTGATGAGCAAGCCCGCCAGACGGCGCGACCGGATTCAGGACCGCGCCTTTGAGATCGTGGGAATCGGCGGCGGACGGGAACATGACGACGGCATCGTACACGCCTTTGAATACCTCTGGTATCGTCGCAATGCCTATGATGGT
>DIRC01000017.1:0-1964 GCA_002427465.1 Clostridiales bacterium UBA5446
CGATCTCATCCCTTCGCTGTTATTCCCTGCCGGGCAGACGCGCCAGCACACTGCGGGCATGGGCCTCGAAGCCCTCCGCCCGGGCGAAAGCGGTCACATCCTCCGCCGCCTCTGCCAGGGCCTGCGGCGTGTAGGAAATGAACTGGGACTTTTTCACGAAATCGTCCACGGACAGCGGCGAGGCGAATCGGGCGGCCCCCGACGTGGGCAGTACATGGTTCGGCCCGGCGAAGTAGTCGCCCACCGCCACCGGCGTGTCGTGGCCCAGGAAAATGCTCCCCGCGTTTTGAATCCGGCCCATCAGGTCGAAGGGCGCCTTTACGGCGAGGGTTAAATGCTCCGGGGCAATGGCGTTGGCAGCCGCCACCGCTTCATCCATATCTCCGGATATAATTATCTTGCCCTTATCCGCCAGCGCGGCCCGGCAGATCCCTTCCCGTGGCAGCAGCGCCACCTGGCGTGCCAGCTCCTTTTCAACGGCGTCGGCCAAATCGGCGCTGGGCGTCACCAGTACCGGGGCGGCCATTTTGTCGTGCTCGGCCTGGGACAGCAGATCGGCGGCCAGCCTGACCGGGTCGGCGCTTTCGTCGGCAAGGATAAGGATTTCCGAAGGGCCGGCCATCATGTCGATATCCACCTCGCCGAACACCTGCCGCTTGGCCTCCGCCACAAAAATGTTTCCCGGCCCGGTGATCTTGCAGACCTTGGGCACGCTCTCCGTGCCGTAAGCCAGGGCGGCGATGGCCTGTGCTCCGCCCGCCTTGACCATCGTCGTCACGCCCGCGATCCCCGCCGCGGCCAGAATGAGGGGGTCCACCGTCCCGTCCTTCCGGGGCGGCGTGGCCAGAATGATTTCCGGCACTCCGGCCACCTGGGCCGGAATAACGTTCATCAGGACGCTGGACGGATAGCTGGCCGTTCCGCCGGGGACATAGACGCCCACCCGCGCCAGAGGCGTAACCCGCTGCCCCAGCACAACGCCGTCCTCACGGAACATGACGAAGCCCCGGTTAAGCTGCCGCTCATGGAAAGCCCGGATATTCTCCGCGGCCCGTTTCATCACGTCCAGCAGCCCGGGGGCCACGGCCGCCTCCGCCCGCTCCCGGTCCGTGACCAGCAGGGACGACAGCACCGCGCCGTCAAACTTCGCCGTAAGGGCCTTCAGGGCCGCGTCCTTGTTTTTCCGGACGTCCGCGATGATGCCCGCCACGACCGCCTCCACATCCGCAGAGGCGGCCTTATCCCGGGACAGGATCTCGTCTATGCCGATCCGGCTCAACTCGTATCTTTTGATCATTTTGCCGCCTCCATAAGCTTTTGCGTAATTTCTTCCGTTTCTCCCCGCTTGAACCGATAGCTGGCCTTGTTGGCGACCAGCCGGGCGCTGATGTCCATAATCTCCGAAATCACCGCCAGGTGATTTTCCCGCAGAGTCGTACCCGTTTCCACAATGTCCACGATCACATCGGACAGGCCCAGCAGCGGCGCCAGCTCTATGGAGCCGTTGAGCTTGATGATCTCGATATCCCGGTTCTGCCGCTTATAGTGCATCCGGGCGATGTTCGGATATTTGGTCGCCACGCGCAGAACGGCGCTTTTGTCATCCCGGAATCCCGCCGGAGCCGCCACCGCCATCCGACACCTGCCAATGCCCAAATCCAGAAGCTCATACACGTCGGCCCCGTCCTCCGCAAGGGAATCCTTCCCGGCCACGCCGATATCCGCGGCGCCCCGGGCCACATAGGTGGCAACATCCGCGGGCTTCACCAGAAAATACCTGACCCCCGCGAAGGCGCTTTCAAAAACCAGCCTGCGGTTGTCCTCCAGCATATCCGGACACCGATAACCCGCGCCGTCGAGCATGGCATATACTTTGTCTCCAAGCCGCCCTTTAGGCAGCGCGATGTTCAGCATGTTCCCCGCCGCCCTCCTCGAATATCACATATGGTTCCAAACCGGACCGT
>DIRC01000017.1:2219-7398 GCA_002427465.1 Clostridiales bacterium UBA5446
GGCGGCGTATCGCCGTCGTACCAGACAAAAACGTCGGTCTGCGGGCAGCTCTGGTCGGCGTAATAGCTTTCCAGTGCGTCGAAATACACCGCAAATCCAATCGCCCGGTATCCGCCCTTGCCCATTTTGAGCAGCAGATTGTCATACTGGCCGCCCTTCAGCACCGCTTCCGGCGAACGCCTCACATAGCCGTGAAAGGCGATGCCGTTATAATAATCCGTGTCGGACACGATGGAAAAATCCAGCCGGAGCCGATCGCAGCGCAAAAGCTCATACAGCTCCGAAAGCTCCGTAAGCGCCTGCCGCTCCGCCCCGTCCCGCACCAGGGCGGCAGCCCCCCGCAGGGCCTCGGAAAAGTCCCCCGGCAGGGTGACAAGGCCGCACAGCGCCTCGGCCCGTCGGCCGTCCATCCCCGCGGCCAGCGCCGTGCGCATCAAATCATGAGGATTCTTCTGCTTGACACAGGAGAGCATTGCCTCTCTGGCGGCATAATCCGGCAAATCCCGGTCCAGCATCCCGGAAATGACGCCCAGATGCGAAATATCCAGAAAGTATTCTCCGTCCACGGCCTCCAGGCTCTTTGCCGAGAGGGACAGCACCTCCGCCACGGTATACCGGTCCACGGCGCCGATGCATTCCACGCCGATCTGCCGGATCTCCCGAAACTCCCGGACGGCTGCCGACGGGCGAAAAACATTCTCGGCATAATACAGCTTATCCACCCCCCGGATACCCATGCCGATGTTCTTGACGATCGAAAGTGTCACGTCGGGCTTGAGGGCCATCAGGCGGCCGTCAAGATCCGAGAACACAACTATCTCCGGATGCTCCAGAAACCGCATGTTGGGCGCATAGAAAGCATATTCCTCCATCTTGTTCATGGAGAACGCACGATATCCATATTGCTCGTAAAGCCCCCGCAGGGTATACATGAGCTTTTCCCCGGGCCCAAGGCCGGCCTGTTCCGTCAGCAAGGTTACTGCGCCTCCAATTTGTGATTTTACCCAGAATAGCATCAGGGAAATCAGTTGTCAAGTAGTTCGCTATCGTATTAGTGAAATAAATTATTTGCACAAAAACAGCCGGGTGCCTTTTCCGGGCATCCGGCTGTTTGACTATGTAACTGCTGCTGTCTTTATTTGATAACCACACTTTTTTCCCCCAGCATCTCCCGAAGCTCGGCGACCAGAGCGTCGTGGATGACGCATTCGGCGCCCAGGCGCTTTTTGGTATCCTCAAAGAAGATGATCATGCGGTCATCTCCCGGAAACATCTCCAGGAGCAGCTCAATCCGTCTGAACTGGGCGCAGTCCCGGGAAGGCAGCCTGACCCAGAGCTTCCGCTCAGGGAGGGGCGGATCGTCGGACCCCATGGGATTAAGGTCTGAGATGGGCCGGATGCTGTCCACCACCAGCTGCGGCTCTTTTTCATCCCGTACTGATATGCGCCCCTTCACGATCAGAGCGGCGTTTTCCGCTATGTATCCGCCGCCGGCGTCCAGCGCCTTCTGGAACGCCAGCAGCTCCATAGTTCCGCTGTCGTCCTCCAGCAGGATGTAGCTCATCAGGCTGTTGTTCCGTGTGGTTCGGGTGCGCTGGGCGGCCACTACGCCGGCCACGGTGACCGGCTGGTTGTCCGCAAAACGCGCCGGCCCCGCCTCCGACGCAAAATCAGATAAAATCGCCCCGATGGCCACGGCTCCGGCCCGCCGCGCCGCGTCCCGGTATTCGTCCATTGGATGCCCTGTCAGATAAAGCCCCGTGACCTCCTTTTCCATCGCCATAAGCTCCCGGCGGGAAAATTCCGGAACGTCCGGCAGAGTGATTCCCGTGTTCGCACCCGGTTCCTCGCCGCCCATGTCGAAAAGATCCAGCTGCCCGTCGATATTTCGCTTGCCGTCGCAGGCGACGCCCTCCATCACCCTGTCCACGACCTGCATCAGCGCTTTTCTTTTAAAGGCCAGGCTGTCGAATGCGCCCGCCCGGATCAGGCTCTCCACGGCTCGCCGGTTCAGCTCCTTCCCGGCCATGCGGCGGCAAAATTCCTCAAGCCCCGGGAAAGGGCCGTTCTCGTCCCGTTCAGCCATCAGAAGCCGGATAAACTTTCCGCCGATGTTTTTAATCGCCGCCAGGCCAAACCGGATATTCCCGCCGGTCACAATGAAATCCGCGTCCGATTCGTTCACGTCCGGCGGCAGGAGGTTTATCCCCATAGCGCGGCACTCGCCGATGTATTCCGCCACCTTGCCGCTGGAATCCAGCACGGAGGTCAGCAGCGCCGCCATATATTCCCCGGGCCAGTGGCATTTCATATAGGCCGTCCGGTAGCTGACAACCGCATAGGCCACGGCGTGGGCCTTGTTGAAGGCGTAGCTGGCAAAATCCAGAATCTCGTCGTAGATGCTGTTTGCCACGGCCTCCGGCACGCCATTTTTCACCGCGCCGGGAATCCCGCGGCTTTCGTCCCCATGTATGAATGCCACCCGCTCCGCGTCAATCACGTCGTGCTTCTTTTTCGACATGGCACGGCGGATCATATCGGCCTGTCCCAGCGAAAAACCCGCCAGCTTCCGGAATATCTCAATGACCTGCTCCTGATAGACGATACAGCCGTAGGTAACGGACAGGATCGGCTGAAGCAGCGCGTGCTTATACTCTATCCGTTCCGGATGTGCGGAACACGCCAGAAACCGGGGAATGCTGTCCATTGGGCCGGGCCGGTACAGGGCGATCACGGCGGTGATGTCCTCAATGCTTTTCGGCTTCAGGCCGGTGCAGACGGCCGTAATGCCTGTGGATTCCAGCTGGAACACCCCTTCCGTCCTGCCCGCCGAGAGCATTTTGAAGGTGGCGAAGTCGTCCTCGGGGATTGCCTCCACCTGAAAGTCGGGCTGTCTCTTTCGCACCAGTACCGCCGCGTCCTCCAGAACCGTCAGGTTCCGAAGGCCGAGAAAATCCATTTTCAGCAGCCCCAGCTCCTCCAGCTCCGTCATGGGAAACTGAGTGACCACGGCTTCGTCGTTCTTCGCCAGGGGTACGTATTCGTATACGGGTTCCTTGGTAATGACCACGCCCGCGGCGTGGGTAGAGGCGTGCCGGGGCATCCCTTCCAGCGCCCGAGCGGTATCAATAAGCCCGCGCAGCCGCTCGTCGCCGTCGTACATTTCCCGAAGCGGCCGCGACAGCCTGAGGGCCTCGTCCAGGGTCATTCCCAGAGCGAACGGCACCTGCTTGGCCACGGCGTCGCACTCCGCATAGCTGATGTTCAGCGCCCGGCCAGTGTCGCGTATGGCGGCCCGGGCCGCCATGGTGCCGAAGGTAACGATCTGAGCCACATGGTCCGCACCGTATTTTTGGTTTACATAATCTATAACCTCTCCCCGGCGGCGCACGCAGAAGTCGATATCGATATCCGGCATGCTCACCCGCTCCGGATTCAGGAAGCGTTCGAAGTAAAGGTTGTATTTGATCGGATCGATATCGGTGATGCCGAGGCAATAGGAGACCAGGCTTCCCGCAGCGCTGCCCCTTCCTGGCCCGACGGGGATGCCCCTGCCCTTGGCGTATCCGATAAAATCTCCCACAATGAGGAAATAGTCCACAAAGCCCATATCCCTGATCATATTCAGTTCATAGTCCAGCTGGGCGCCGATTTCCGGCGCGGCCACCGGCCCGAACCGCCTTTCAAGGCCCTCCGCGCAAAGCTTTTTCAGATATCCGAAGCTGTCCGTCCAGCCCTCCGGCAGCGCAAAGCGCGGCAGGTAGTAATGACCGAAGGTGAAATCAAAGCCGCATCTTTCCGCAATGGCCGCCGTATTGTCCGCGGCTTCCGGATAATCCGGGAACAGCCCGCGCATCTCCGCCTCGCTTTTCAGGTAAAGCTCCTGGGTCTCAAACCGCATACGCTCCGCGTCGTCCACGGTTTTTCCCGTCTGTATGCACATGAGCACGTCCTGATAATAGGCGTCCTCTTTGTTTACATAATGTGCATCGTTGGTGACGACCACCGGAATGCCCGTCTCCCGATGGATGCGCAGCAGGCCCAGATTGGCCTCCTCCTCTCCCGGGATGCCATGCTTCTGAAGCTCAAGATAAAAATCCTCCGGCCCGAAAATATCCGACAGCTCCAGGGCCTTGGCCTTGGCGCCCTCGTAATCATGGGACAGGATCATTTGGGGAATCGCTCCCGCTATGCAGCCCGAAAGACAAACCAGCCCCCCGGCATGCTCCCGCAGCAGGGCCCAGTCAATACGGGGCTTAATATAAAATCCCTCGGTGAAACCGGCTGAAACCAAATAACAGAGATTGCGGTATCCCTCCCGGTTTTTGCACAGCAGGATCAGATGCGTATATGCGGAATCGATTCCGTGCTCCCTGTCCGTCCTCCCCCGGGGGGCCACGTAAACCTCGCAGCCGATAATCGGCTTAATCCCCGCGGCGCGGGCGGCTTTATAAAAACTGACGGCCCCGTACATCGCCCCATGATCGGTGACGGCCACGGCGGTCTGGCCCATGGCCTTTACGCGGTCGGCCATTTTCCCGATCCGGCAGGCGCCGTCCAGCAGACTGAATTCGCTATGAACATGCAGATGGACAAACGACATTCTCTTCTCCTTCCGGTTTTGATCCGATGAATCGTCTTATGATGAGCTGGTCTCCGGTGAATAGGTCAGCAGTTTTTTCAGCCTGTGGGAAAGGCAGCTTTTCGTCACCGGCGGATCGGAAAGCACGGAAAGCTCGGCAAGGCTGGCTTCCGGGTTGGCGATCCGAAGCAGCGCCGCCTGCTGAAGTCCCTCCGGCAGGCTGTCCAGCCCGTATTCCCGGTCGATCCGCCTGATGGCCTCCAACTGGTTCTGGGCGGCCGAGACGATTTTATCCGCATTGGCGCTATCGCAGTTCACCTTGCGGTTTATCGTATTGCGCATATCCTTTTCCACTTTTGCGGACATGATCTCCATAGCCGCCACCGGCGCGCCGATGACGGTTAAAAAGTCCTCGATGGCTTCGGACTGTTTGAAATAAGTGATGTAGCTGGCGGCTCTTCTGGCCTCCTTGGGTTCAAACCCCATCTCCAGCAGCAGCGAGTATGTCCCCCGGCTTACGCTCATATGCGGCGTCACAAGCTCCAGATGATAGCGCTTTTCCGGATCGGTTATGCTGCCGCCGGCAAGAAATGCGCC
>DIRC01000047.1:0-1025 GCA_002427465.1 Clostridiales bacterium UBA5446
AACTCCGCGTTTTTTTATTTCTTTTCCAGCTTTCTCTTGTTTCCGTCCTCGTCGACGATATAGGTGTTTTGGAGCACAGCCTCCGTGCCGCGCCGCCATTCGGCCAGGTATTCCTCACGGAGAGCCTGGCGCTCGGCCTGTTCTTCCGGAGTCAGCTCCCGTTCCTTTGCAAGGCGGGTAAATTCGCTCAGGCGATCTTTTTTTTCCTTTTCCATTGGCCTCACCTCAATTTTTCAGCGAGTGCAGCGGCGCGGGAATTCTGCCGCCGCGGGCAATGAATTTTTCCGCCGAGCAGCGGTTCACCGGCATCACCGGAGCCGAGCCCAGAAGGCCGCCGAAACAGACCATATCGCCCACTTTTCTGCCCGGCGCGGGAATGATCCGCACCGCAGTGGTCTTATTGTTGACCATGCCGATGGCGGCTTCGTCGGCAATGATTGCCGAAATAGTGGACGCCGTGGTATCGCCTGGTACCGCAATCATATCCAGACCCACGGAGCAGACACATGTCATGGCTTCCAGCTTTTCAATGGTCAGCTTTCCGGCGGCGGCGGCCTTAATCATACCGGCATCCTCCGATACGGGGATGAACGCGCCGGATAGCCCTCCCACATGAGAGGACGCCATGACGCCGCCCTTTTTCACCGCGTCGTTCAGAAGCGCCAGAGCCGCCGTTGTGCCGGGCGCGCCCACGGATTCCAGCCCCATTTCCTCCAGGATGTCCGCCACGCTGTCCCCGATGGCGGGCGTCGGGGCCAGGGAAAGATCCACCACACCGAAGGGCACACCCAGCCTGGCCGAAGCCTCCTGGGCCACAAGCTGACCCATCCTGGTGATGCGGAAAGCGGTCTTTTTGATCGTTTCCGCCACTTCGTCAAAGGGCTTGCCCTTTGCCGCCTGAAGCGCATGGAACACGACTCCCGGCCCCGACACGCCCACATTGATTTCGCATTCCGGTTCGCCCACGCCGTGAAACGCCCCGGCCATAAAGGGATTGTCCTCCACCGCGTTGGCAAAAACCACCA
>DIRC01000047.1:1289-7694 GCA_002427465.1 Clostridiales bacterium UBA5446
TCCATGTTGATGCCGGCGCGGGTCGTGCCGATATTCACGCTGGAGCAAACCAGATTTGTCCGGGCCAGGGCCTCGGGTATGGCGTCCATCAGCTTCAGATCACCCAAGGTGGCGCCCTTGTGCACAAGGGCGGAAAAGCCGCCGAGAAAATCCACGCCCACCGCCTTGGCCGCCCTGTCCAGAGCAAGCGCAAACGGAACGTAATCATTTGTGTCGCTGCACGCCGCCACAATGGAGATAGGCGTCACGGAAATGCGTTTATTCACGATGGGAATACCGAATTCGGCTTCTATATCCGCCGCGGTCTTTACAAGATTCCCCGCAAGTCGGCAGATTTTGTCATAAATCTTCACGCAGCTGGTCCGGGCATCCGAATGCGCGCAGTCCAGCAGGGAAATGCCCATGGTCACCGTCCGAATATCCAGGTGCTGCTGGTCGATCATCTCTATGGTCTGGAGGATTTCGTTCCTGTTTATCATATCCCGTACCTATATCCTGTGCATGGCGTTGAAAATATCCTCGCGCTGCATCCTGATCTCCAGGGCTTGGCCGGCTCCAGCGGCCTTAAGGAGCGCGGCAAGGTCCGCAAAGGGAACGCTGCAGCCCGAGGCGTCCACCAGCATGATCATGGTGAAATACTCCTGCAGCACCGTCTGGCTGATATCCAGGACATTCACGCCGTTTTCAGCCAGAAGCCTTGTCACATCCGCTATAATGCCCACCCGGTCGCGCCCGATAACGGTTACAATAGCTTTCATCATTGTTCCTCCATCATTCCAAGTTCATCCAGATCCAGCTCGAAAGCCGGAATGAAATGCCTGATAAAATAATCCACCTCGCGCAGATCCATGTTCCTGAGCCTGGCAAGGGTCTGCCTCTCGGCGGAAAGGAATTCCTTGTTGCCCGCCTTGCGTTCCTCAATACATTTGATATACGCCGCCAGCCTGTCCGCGGCCTTAATCAGCTTTTTTGAGTCTTCATCCACTTTTTCGCCAAGTAACGGCACATAAGCTTCCTTCATCCCCACCGGAAGCATATCTAATAGCTTATCGGCGGCAATGCGCTCCACATCCTTGTATGCTTCGGTGATGCTCCCGCTGTGGTATTTGATCGGCGTCGGCAGATCCCCGGTAAGGATTTCCGAAGCGTCGTGAAACAGCGCGGCGGCGGCAAGGGCGTTGGGGTCGCAGGGCCGGCCCAGCTCATCCCGCCGGATCACACCCAAGGCATGGGCGATGACCGCCACCATATGGCTATGCTCCTGCACGTTTTCCGGCAGGCTGTTGCGCATCAGCCCCCAGCGGCCTATATACCGCATCCGGGAAATGAGCGCAAAAAATTTTTCGTTCATATCATCGCCCCTCCATCAGGCTCCAGCGGCCGGGCCACCGCCTTATTTTTCCACCCGCCTCTGAAATACCGAATGAGAATCAGAGCGATCCCGATCAGCCAGCCCGCAGGCTGGGAATACCAGACGGCCTGATAGCCCACGCTGAAAAAGAGCACCTGCGCATAGGACATGCCCACACGGACGGTCAGCGTCACAAGTGAAACGGCAGAGGTATACGTCGCGTCCCCGGCGCCCTGAAGGAAACCGCTGGCGGGCAGGTAAATCGCAAAGATCAAAAAGACGCTGCTGACAAAATGCAGCATTTCCACCGCGATGGCCAAAGCCTCTTCCTCCACGCCGAAAAGCAGCGACAGGGGCGCGGCGAGAAAATAGACCAGCATGGACGTCAGCAGGGTGATGAAAAACGAGATTGCCAGAGTATGCCCAAGCCCCCGCCTCACCCTGTCCAGCTTTGCCGCGCCGATATTCTGCCCCGTAAAAGTGGCGATGCCGCCGTTAAGGGCATAAATCGGCACAAAAATATAGCTTTGAATCCGGATGCCCACGGCATAGGCCGCCATCACGTCGTTGCCGAAACCATTCACCAGCCGCTGGAGGAACACGTTGCCAAAGCTGACCACCAGCTGCTGGATTGTGGCGGGCAGGCCCAGCTTGAGGCCCGTGAGGCCCAGGGCCTTGTCGAATACCAACTTCCCGCGCCCGTAATGAAAAATCGGGTACTTCTTTACCATGTAAAGATAACTGAAAAAAACGCAGGCCAGCTGCGAAAGCACCGTTGCCACGGCCACGCCCACAACGCCCCAGCCAAAAGCGATTACAAACAACAGGTCAAGCCCCAGATTCATAAAGGCGGTGACGCAAAGGAAATACAGTGTGGCCCGGCCGTCTCCCACGGCGCGCATGACAAAGGCGACGCCATTGTAAATATACTGGAAAAACACGCCCAGGCAATATATGGCAAAGTAGTCCACCGCCATTTCCAGCACGGCGGGGTCCTGTATGTTCATTACACCGGCCAAAAGCGGCCTCGTAAGGAAAAAGCCGATAACGGACATTCCCAGGCCAAGGCCGCCCATCATGATCAGCACCGTAGATGCGGCGCGGCGCATCTCATCGTACTTTCTCGCGCCGAAAAGTTGGGAGATCAGGACGGCGCAGCCGCTGCCCATGCCAATGCAGACCGCCAGAAGCCCCATGGTCAGACTGGCGCAGCCGCCCACTGCAGCCAGCGCGTCCTGCGAAACGAAATTGCCCACGACAATTCCGTCCACAGTATTGTAAAGCTGCTGCAGAAACTGCCCGACCATGATCGGCAAAGTGAAAAGCGCAATGCGCTTCCATTCGGGCCCGACGGTCATGTCGTTCCGCCTCTGTATTTCCGACCCTTCCTGACCCAGCATTTTTTCTTCCTCTCTGCAAACAATGGAAAGTATTGTACCATATTGTGAGGCCGATTGTAAATAATCCTTGCATTATTAAATTACCAATGTTAAAATTCAGTTTTGCGATAAGATTATAAATTAGGATTATTGTAATTTCTTTAAGGATGTGCAGACGCAATTGGATAAACTCAGAAACGTGGCGATCATCGCGCACGTCGATCATGGCAAAACCACGCTGGTGGACGAGATGCTCAAGCAGTCCGGGACCTATCACGAAAACCAGGAAGTCGTCGAACGGGTCATGGACTCCGGCGACCTGGAGCGGGAGCGCGGCATCACTATACTGGCAAAAAACACCTCTGTCCGACGGGGCGACATCAAAATAAATATCGTCGATACGCCGGGGCACGCCGATTTCGGCGGCGAGGTGGAGCGCATCCTCAAAATGGTCAACGGGGTCATCCTGCTGGTGGACGCGGCCGAGGGACCGATGCCCCAGACCCGCTTCGTCCTTTCAAAGGCTCTGGAGCTGGGCCACCGGGTCATCGTGGTGCTCAACAAGATCGACCGGCCCGACCAGCGGGTCATGGAGGTTGTGGAGGAGGTTCTGGAACTGCTGATGGATCTTGGCTGCACGGACGAGCAGCTTGATTCCCCCATGCTGTTTTGTTCAGGCCGACAGGGAACCGCCTCTTATTCCCCGGACGTCCCCGGCGTGAGCCTGGACCCCCTTTTCGACACGATCATCCGTTATATCCCCGAACCGGAGGGGGATGTGAACGCTCCTTTCCAGATGCTTGTGTCCTCCATAGATTATAATGAATTTGTGGGCCGCATTGCCATTGGCCGCATCGAGCGCGGCGCCATCGGGCAGAACGAGGAAATCGCCGTCTGCAACTACCACGACGCCGAAGCCGCCCCGCGCAGGGCCAAGGCCGTTTCCCTATACCAGTTTGAGGGCCTTGCCCGCACCCCCGTAACCAGTGCCACGGTGGGGAACATCATCGCCATGAGCGGAATTGGAGACATTTCCATCGGGGATACCATCTGCGCCCCCGGCCATGCCGATCCCCTTCCTTTCGTTAAGATCTCCGCGCCGACCATTGAAATGACCTTTTCGGTAAACGACAGCCCCTTCGCCGGCCGGGAAGGAAAATTTGTAACCAGCCGTCAGCTTCGGGAGCGCCTGTTGCGCGAAACCCTCAAAGACGTCTCACTCAAAGTCAAGGACGTGGAAAACGCCTCCGACAGCTTCAACGTTGCCGGCCGGGGCGAGATGCACCTTTCCATCCTCATCGAGACCATGCGCCGGGAGGGCTACGAACTGTCCGTGTCTCCGCCCCGGGTGCTTTACCGGACAATCGACGGCAAAAGATGCGAGCCGATCGAACGGGTCGTTGCCGACGTTCCCAGCGAAAGCGTAGGGGCTGTCATCGAAAAGCTTGGTTCCCGCAAGGGCGAGCTGCTTGAGCTGACGCCGGTCGGCAGCCGGATCAAAGCCACCTTCCTCGTGCCGGCCAGGGGCCTGTTCGGATACCGGAACGAGTTTCTCACGGATACCAAGGGGGAGGGTATTATGGCCTCCGTCTTTGAGGGCTACGCGCCGTATAAGGGCGACATTTCCCGCCGGAGCAGCGGAAGCCTCATCGCATTTGAGCTTGGCGAGAGCATCACCTACGGATTGTATAACGCCCAGGAGCGCGGCGCGCTGTTCATCGGCCCCGGCGTCCCTGTCTACGGCGGCATGATCGTCGGCGTCTCCTCTAAGTCCGAAGATATTCCCGTTAATGTCTGCAAGACCAAGCACCTGACCAACACACGGGCCTCCGGCTCGGACGACGCCCTGCGTCTTGTCCCGCCGCGGCAGCTGTCCCTGGAGCAGTGTCTTGAGTTCCTGGCCGACGACGAGCTGCTTGAGGTCACGCCGAAAAGCCTGCGCCTGCGCAAGCGCATTCTCGATCACAGCCTCCGCATGAAATCCCTTAAGGCCAGCACGAAATAACCGCTTCGGACAGAATTTTCCAGACTTGCAAATTGTTTTTGACAAACGCTATGGATTATGATAGTCTTACAAAGCTCCACCCGCGGTCTTGGTTCCGGGAGGTACCTTTCCCCCCGCTACTCAGCCGCCGGGTATAAGAAAACAGAAAGGAAGATCCGCAATGATTACCAAAGAACAAAAAACCACGGTGATTGCCGAAAACGCCACACATGAAGGCGATACCGGCTCGCCGGAAGTTCAGGTCGCTATCCTGACCGAGCGCATCAAGCAGCTTACCGAGCATCTGAAGCAGCACCCCCACGATAAGCACAGCCGTCTGGGTATGTATAAGATGATCGGCAAACGCCGCCGCCTGCTCGACTATCTTTCCAACAAGGATATCGAGCGTTACCGTACGCTCATTGCCAAGCTTGGCATACGCAAGTAAACGCATTACCGTCTGAGGGATATGAGGGGTTAATTCTGGGGACAATTGAATCGTGTCCCCAGAATTTTTATTGCACCTGACCGATTTCCCATACGCGGAGTTACCCTTTAGTATTTGAAAAAATGCTCTTACGGAACACTTTTTCAAGTGCTAAAAGGATTGCTCCGCCAAAAAGAAAGGAGAACGCCTAATGATCATTAAACAAAAAGAATTTCTGAACAAAAAGGTCTATGAACTGGACTACTGCGGCCGCCCCCTCCGCCTTGAGGTGGGCCGCATGGCCGAGCTTGCCAACGCCGCCGTGCTGATCCAGTACGGTGAGACCACCGTTCTGGCCACCGCCACCGCCTCTTCCCGTCCCCGGGACGGCATCGACTATTTCCCCTTGTCCGTGGACTTCAATGAAAAGCTTTACGCCGTCGGCCGCATCCCCGGCAGCTTCATGCGCCGGGAGGGCCGTCCTTCTCTTCCCGCCGTGCTGGCCAGCCGCCTGATCGACCGGCCCATGCGCCCTCTGTTCCCCTCGGACCTGCGCAACGACGTGGCCATTGTCTGCGAAGTCCTCAGCATCGACCGGGATTGCTCTCCGGAAATCACCGCCATGATCGGCGCCGCCGCCGCGGTATCCATATCCGACATCCCTTTTAACGGCCCCATCGCCGGCATTTCCCTGGGCTGGAACGGAAAGGATTTTCTCTTTAATCCCACCCAGGCCCAGCGGGAAACCAACCGCATGACTGTCACCGTCGCCGCCACGCACAAAAAGGTCATCATGATCGAGGCTGCCGCCGACGAAGTTCCCGACGACGTCATGTACGAGGGTATTGTCAAGGCCCACGAAAAGCTTCAGCCGGTGCTGGATCTCATCGACAAGATGGTTGAGGAAATCGGCAAGCCCAAGTTCTCTTACGACCACGCCGCCTTTGACGACGCGCTTTTTGAGCAGATCTGCGCCAACGACATGGAAGGCATGGCCTTCTGCATGGACACGGACGACAAAAACGTCCGGGAAGCCCGGGTGAACGAATGGATCACCGCCATACAGGATAAATATTCGGAAGACCATCCCGACATGATGCAGTATATGGAGGAAATCCTCTACCGCATCCAGAAAATGATTGTAAAGAAGTGGCTCCTGGCCGGCAAGCGGGTGGACGGACGCGCCATGAACGAGATACGCCCCCTGGCCGCCGAGGTCGCCGTTGTGCCCCGCGTCCACGGTTCCGGCCTGTTTACCCGCGGC
>DIRC01000047.1:7953-23450 GCA_002427465.1 Clostridiales bacterium UBA5446
AAGCGCTATATGCACCACTATAACTTCCCCGGCTATTCCGTGGGGGAGGCCAAGCCCCAGCGCGGCACCGGACGCCGGGAATACGGCCACGGCGCTCTGGCAGAAAAGGCCCTTGAGCCCGTTCTGCCCGCGGTTGAGGACTTCCCTTATGCCATCCGCGTGGTGAGCGAGGTGCTCTCCTCCAACGGCTCCACCAGCCAGGGCTCCGTCTGCGGCAGCACACTGGCCCTGATGGACGCCGGCGTTCCCATTAAGGCCCCCGTCGCGGGCATCTCCTGCGGCCTGATCCAGGACGGCGACAATTTCACCACGTTCATCGACATCCAGGGCGTGGAGGACTTCCACGGCGAAATGGACTTTAAGGTGGCCGGCACCAAGACCGGCATCACCGCCATCCAGATGGATCTGAAGAACGACGGCCTGAAGCACGAGATCATCAAAAACGCCCTCGAAATCACCCACGAAGCGCGCATTCAGATTCTGGACGAAATCATGCTGCCCTGCATCCGTGAGCCGCGCAAGGAGCTGGCGAAAACCGCCCCCAAGATGATTAAAATGACCATCAACCCGGATAAAATCCGCGAGGTCATCGGTTCCGGCGGCAAAGTCATCCAGAAGATCTGCGCCGACACCGGCTGCAAGATCGACATCGAAGATTCCGGCAACATCTATATCGCCTGCGAGGATATCGAGGCCTGCCGGGCGGCCCGGACCACTATTGAAAACATCGTCTTCGAGCCGGTGGTGGGTCAGCTCTATTACGGCAAGGTCGTGCGCATCATCCCCATCGGCGCCTTTGTCGAGCTGGCGCCCGGCAAGGACGGCATGGTCCATATCAAGGATCTGGAGTTCAAGCGTACCGAGAAGGTGGAGGATGTGCTCAACATCGGCGACATGACCTGGGTCAAGGTATCCGAGGTTGACGACCGGGGCCGCGTGAACCTCTCCCGCAAGGACGCCATCAAGGAACGCGAGGCCATGGGCCTTAAGGACTGATACGCAAACCCCTTATCGAATAAAAACCGGCGAAGCCCAAGATTAGGGCTCTGAAAAGTTTAGCGAAACGGCGTGACGGGCTGCGGCCTGTCACGCCGCTTCTTTTGCCGGG
Source organism: Clostridiales bacterium UBA5446 (assembly GCA_002427465.1). Taxonomy (GTDB): domain Bacteria; phylum Bacillota; class Clostridia; order Oscillospirales; family Oscillospiraceae; genus Scatomorpha. The sequence continues at coordinate 9,062 of DIRC01000047.1, forward strand.
GTTTTGCGCCCGGAGCCGGGCCTGCAAAATGGGACTGGGAAAAGCTTGCATCACATGGTATGATAACGGCATTAGGTTTGGTTTATAAATTTGAGGTCATGCTTTGGAGGTGCTTATGAAAAAACGGATCATATGTTTTTTAGCAGCAATCTTTTTATTTGCAAATTATTTTCCGGTTTTGGCCGCCGGCCCAGACTATTCGGATGTGCCATCAGACCATTGGGCTGCCGGATATATCAGCGAGGCAACCCAACTGGGTGTAATAAACGGCGTCGGGAACGGGCTTTTCGGAGTCGGCCAAAATGTGACGCGGGCGCAATTTGCGGCCATGCTTGTGCGGCTCTTTGACTGGGAAACCGCGTCGCCCGAAACGCCAAGCTTTTCTGATAACCGGGATACGGGCGCGTGGTATTATTCGGCGGTGGAGACCGCTGTGGCAAACGGCGCGGTTTTAACGGAAACCTCCGCCTTCAGGCCAAACGACAGCATCACGCGGGAAGATATGGCCGTCATGCTGGTACGTGCTCTCGGCTATGACTGGCTTGCCCCCAGCGCCGCCGGTTACGGGGTGCCTTTTACGGACGTGGCAGACCATATCGGATACATCACGATCGCATACAACTTCGGAATCATTAACGGAATGACTAATACCACATTCGAGCCGAACGGCTTCGCCACCAGAGAACAGGCGGCGGCCATGATGATCCGCCTGCATGACAAATACAGCGCCCGGATTGACTGGCTGCACGCGTTTTATGCGATATCCTCGTTTTCGCAGTCCGCCGCCATTGCCGATCTGGACGCGCTTTCGTTCGGCTGGAGCAAGCTCCAGTACACGGCGGATAACGGCGTATTTCTGAATACAACCACGTCGGACGGCAATGAATTTTACATTCCGTCTGGCTACGGCTCTGCGGTGCAGATTGCGCAAAACAGCAGCGTCCCAACAAATCTCAATGTCTACATGAGTACGTCCCAGACTGTGAAAAAAACCGACGGCGCCGGCTCGGACGTCTGCCGGGAAATTCTGTTAAGCGCCGATAACCGCACCGAGGCCATAGCTCAGATCACGTCGCGGCTGAAAGAAAATCCATTTTTCTCCGGCGTCACGATTGATTTTGAAGGGATGTACGGCGAGGATTTGAAAGCGGGCCTGACCGCGTTTTTAAAGGAGCTGCGCACTGTAACGGACAAGCTGGGAAAAACCGTTTATGTCTGCGTCCCGCCCGCCACGTCCGACGGCCAGTACTATGACGCCTATGACTACAGGGCCATTGGGGAATACAGCGATAAGGTCATTTTAATGGCGCACGATTATCAGGCGACCAGCATGCCGCCCGATCTGATGGACGCCGGCTTTACAACAACTCCGCTTACGCCGATCGGCGAGGTATACTACGCGCTTAAGGCCATTACCGACCCGGACACGGGTGTCCGGGATACGGATAAGCTCGCGCTGGCCGTCAGCTTTAACACCGAGCAGTGGCAATTGCGGGACGGCAAGGTAATTAACTCAACGCCTTACCATCCGGATACAGGGAGTGTTTATCAGCGGCTTATTGAGCCCGGAACAACCCAGCACTATTCAAAACTGTACCAAAATCCCTACATAATCTTTTATAAAAACAGCGACAACACGCAAAATGTGCTCTGGTATGAGGATGAACGCAGCATAGCGGCAAAAATTGACCTGGCGCGCATGTTCGGCATTAACGGCGTTTCTGTTTGGCGTCTCGGACTGATCCCGGATTACGGCGATCCCCCGGGCCGTGATCTGAATTACAACGTGCTCGACTGCATCATGAGCAAAAGATAAGCCGCCCGCCGGGTTCTTATTTTAAAGCGCGGCCTCAAATACCGGATGCGCCCGGTCTACCATGCCCACTGCGGTTTTCGCGCCGAAATACCCCTCGATGGCCACCGCCAGCTCGGCTCTGGCATCCAGAACCTCCCTGAGATTAACATTGATAAAGCCGTCGATGGGGAACAGCAGATCCCTGGTATCCGACGTGATTTTTCCAATCTCGCTCTGCCGCCAGGTCCACCGGCGCGTACGCACCTGGCCGTCGGAAACATAGACAATTTCCCCCGGCTCCGGCAGCTCCGCCTCCGTCCCGCCGAATGGAATAAACGTATCCCCGGCTCTCGCGGGGCGCACCTCCAGCGCCCGCGCAACGGTTCCCATGTCGTGAGCGCCGATGGGAAGCTGATATTTCAGCGAAACGGCGTTCCCCAGATCCACCACGGGGCTGATGTGAGGAAATCCTTTTCCCTTGGCAATTCTTGTCATCAGCGCTTCAATGGCGCACATAAACTTATTCGGGTTTATTCCCAGAACCCTGAACGCTTCCCGGTACGGCAGAATTTCCGGCGCTTCTTTCACCTTAATCTGCGCGAACTTGCCTTCGCAGAGGGCAATACTTTCCGCCAGCAGGGCTTCTATCTCCGGATAAACGGAGGCATTGTCCACCCCCCTGACGGCCACCACGCCGAAGCATGCCTCGGGCAGCAGGTCAAACACCTCTTGATGTACCTCAAATCTCATCCAATGCTTCTCCTTTATTCCGGGCCGCAAGACCAGCCTCTTCCCATAATGCTGCGATTATAGCACCGTTACGCCCCCCCGTCGAGGGATTAAATGCAATTTCGAACCGCTAATCCTTCAAAATGAATTCGTTTTAGCGCATTTCCCCTTTTAAGGTGCTGTGAGGCGGCAAAAATCATCTGAAAGCAGCAATATCAGGAGGGATAAAATGGACTACGCAAACCAGTACAGAAACAAACTCAGGACACCGGAGGAAGCCGTCAAGGCCGTCAAAAACGGCGATTGGGTCGAGTATCCGTCCGGCACGGATTTCCCGGTGCTCTGCGACGCCGCTTTAGCTAAGCGCCGCGATGAGCTGACCGACGTCAAGGTCCGCGGCCAAGTCATCTACGGCCCGATACAGGTCGTCGAATGCGACCCCGAACAGGAGCACTTTATCTATTCAAGCTGGCACTGCTCCGGTTACGAGCGCAGCCTCTGCGACAGGGGCCTCTGCTTCTATCAGCCCATGATCTTCCGCAACATCTATTGGTATTACCGCAATTTCCTGAAGGTCAACGTGGCCTTCGCCTGCGTAGCCCCCATGGACAAGCATGGCTATTTCAACTGCTCCGTGGCCTCCGGCCTGGTTCGGGCGGGCCTGGACGTGGCCGATGTGGTCGTTCTGGAGGTCAATGAGAATATGCCCAGAATCTGCGGCGGTTCCGGCGAATCCATCCACATCTCGGATGTGGATTTCATCGTGGAGGGCAAGCATGACCCCATGGTGCAGATCAAGGCAAAGACGCCGACGGAAACAGACGTTAAGATCGCGGAGAACATCATCCCCTATATTTCAAACGGTTCCACCCTCCAGCTTGGCATCGGCGGAATTCCCGACGCCCTGGGCCAGATTCTTGCAAACTCCGATCTGAAGGATCTGGGAATGCATACCGAAATGTGCACCGACGCTTACCTGGCGCTTTACAACGCCGGCAAGCTGACCAACGCCAAAAAGAGCATTCACAACGGCAGGGGCGTCATGGGCTTTGCCGTGGGCACCCAGCCCCTTTATGACTGGCTGGACAACAACCCGGGCTTTGTGACCTACCCCGTGGATTACGTCAATTCCCCCGATGTCATCGGGCAGATAGACAATTTCGTGTCCCTGAACGGCTGCGTATCCATTGACCTTTACGGCCAGGTCTGTTCGGAGAGCGCGGGCACCCGGCATATCAGCGGAACTGGCGGGCAGCTGGACTTCGTTACCGGCGCGGCCATGTCCGGGGGCGGGAAATCCTTTCTCTGCACCGCCTCCACCTTCACCGACAAATCCGGCAAAACCCATTCCCGGATCGTCCCGTTCTTCAACGGCGATATCGTCACCGTCCCCCGGTCTCAGGCGTATTATATCGCCACGGAGCACGGCGTGGTCAACCTGGCCGGCAGAACCTCCTGGGAGCGCGCCGAGATGCTCATCTCCGTGGCCGCCCCCGAATTCCGGGATGACCTGATCCGGGCGGCTCAGGAACAGCGCATCTGGAGAAAATCCAACAAAAGATAACACCCGTAATCTAAAAAATGTCCGGCGCCTGCATTAGGCGCCGGACATTTCGCATGAGCCGTTCTTTCAGTTTTTCCTGGCGGCCTCGCCTATTTCCAACCCCCGGCGGAAAGCCGCCTCATTGACCGGATTCAGCTCGGGGCGCTTGGCCCCCAGCTTTTTAAACACAGTCTGAAGCACATTTTCCGCAGGCAGAACGCCGGTATAGCCAATGATCGCGCCGATCATAACGATATTCAGCACCTTTGGATTGCCCAGCTCATAGGCGATGCTTCCCGCATCCACCGAAACCACGTTCACATCTTCCCTTTCCGGACCGGCGGTGACGACGGAACTGTTCACGAATATGGCGCCGCCGGACACCACCGCATTGCGGAAGCGCACCATCGACGGATCGTTCAGCGCCACCAGATAATCGGCTTTTTCAACCTTTGGGGCGCCCACTGGCTCATCGGAAATCACTACGTAGCAGTTGGCCGTCCCCCCGCGCATCTCCGCGCCGTAAGACGGGAAAAAGGTGACGTATTTATCAGTGGTTTCGCATGCGGTATAGCAAAGAAGCTGCCCGGCGACCATAACGCCCTGTCCGCCAAATCCGGCTATGATAAAGGATTTTTCCATAACTCCCTCCTATTTCGCCCGGAATTCGCCCAGGGGAAATTCCTTCAAAACGGTATCATGGACATAATCGAGGGATTCCAGCGGCGACATGCCCCAGTTTGTCGGGCAGTTGGACACAATCTCCACAAAGGAGAAGCCCTTTCCCGCCAGCTGATATTCAAATGCCTTTTTGATCGCGGCCTTTGCCTTGCGGGTGTTGGTCACGTCGGCGCAGGTAACCCTGGCAATATACGCCGGCGCTTCAAGCTGGCTGAGCAGTTCGCACATATGCAGGGGATAACCGTGTTCCTCCGGCTGCCGGCCATATGGGGACGTGGTGGTTTTCGCGCCTATCAGAGTGGTGGGCGCCAGCTGCCCGCCGGTCATGCCGTAGGTGCCGTTGTTGACGAAGACAACGGAAAAATTCTCGCCCCGATTGGCGGCGGACATCGTCTCGGCAAGGCCGATGGCGGCCAAATCGCCATCGCCCTGATACGTGAACACCAGAGTCTCCGGGCTGCAGCGCTTGAGGGCGCTGGCCACCGCGCAGGCCCGGCCGTGAGGCGAGCTGATCGTATCGAAATCAAAATACGTGATGGCCAGGCCGCAGCAGCCGACCCCCTGCACATAGCAGGCATTATCCACAGCCTTCAGTTCGTCCAGCACCTCGCAGATAAGCTTTGACACGCTGGAATGCATGCAGCCCGGACAGAAACCGGTAACGGCGCCCTCAAAAATCCCCGAGGGCCGGGCATATACTTTTTTCATGTTCCGTCCCCCTTACCTTTCGCCGTACAGCTCGCGGGCTGCCGTTATGATGGTGTCCCGGTCAAGGATCTCTCCGCCGGAGGACAATGCCGTTCCGATTTTTGCCCGGCCCCTTATAACGTTTTTCACGTCTTCGGTAAATTGGGCGGGTATCGCCATCTCCGCGCAGAGCACGCCCCGCAATTTCCCGAAATCCAGGACTTCATAGGCCTGCCCGGGGAAGGGGTAGACCTTCACGGGCCTGATCAGCCCCACCTTATACCCCTCTTTCCGGAGAACGCCCACCGCCGACTTGGCAATACGCGCGGATATGCCGTAAGCCGTGATAATCATCTCCGCATCCTCCGTCATGTACGCCTCCCATTCGGCCTCCGAGGTTTTCCACTGCTCATACATCTTTGCGTCGCGCCGGTTAAGGTCCTCCTGCTTAATGCGGCTGTCCAGTCCGGGCCCGCAAATAATCTTATGCTGAGGCCCGCCCTTTTTGCCCACGGCTGCCCAGGTCTTGGCCGCCCGAACGTCCCGTATCGCCTCCTCGGTCATCGGCTCTGGCAGACGCACCGGCTCCATCATCGTTCCGGTGAAGCCGTCCAGCAGCAGCAGGACGGGATGCCTGTACTTATCGGCAAGGTCAAAGGCCCGCCAGGTCAGATCCACCGCCTCCTGCAGCGAGCTGGGCGCCAGCACCAGCATCCTGAACCCGCCGTTGCCCGAGGCTTTCGTGGCCTGATTGTAATCCTGCTGGGCGGGCTGGATCGAACCGATCCCCGGGCCGCCCCGCTGGAAATTTGCAATTACCACGGGAAGGCTCGCCCCGGCCATAAATGAAATCGCCTCGCTCTTCAGCGAGATGCCGCAGCTGGAGGACGAGGTCATGGACCGGACTCCCGCCGCCGCCGCGCCGTATGCCATGTTGGCGGAGGCCACCTCGCTCTCCCCCTGGATAAATACCCCTCCCACCTGGGGCATGCGCCGGGCAAAATACTCCGGAACATCATTCTGCGGGGTGATCGGATAGCCTGCAAAAAACCGGCAGCCGGCGCGCACCGCGGCCTCGGCCACGGCTTCGCAGCCTTTCATAAAAACTTTTTCCGCCATCCTGTCATGCCTCCCTGTAAACCGTTATCGCCGCGTCGGGACAAATCGTCGCGCACATGGCGCAGCCGATGCAGTCGTCCGGATTTACCGGCACCGCATATTGATATCCCTTGGAATTTACCGCGCTGGTTGTTTCAAGAACCTTCTTGGGACAGACCTCAATACAGAAACGGCAGCTTTTGCAGGCCTCGGCATAAATTTCCACCCTGCCCTTTTTTGCCATCCAAATTCACTCCTTTTTCATGGATCTTGTGATTTATCCTCATTTCCGAGTGTGTCCCGCAGCCAGTCGGGAAGGGTATTCAGCCTGATCGGAAACACCGGTTCGGGAACCCTGCCCTCAAGCTCGGGGCAAAGCTCCTCCAGCGCACAAAGGAAAACCGCCCTGTCATCCGGAAACATGCGCCGAAACCGCTCCATTCCGGCTACAACCTCCTCCGCCGTGGTATCCGGGCCGAGATTGGGATTTGCCACAAGCTCCGGGCGCCGCAGCCGCGCCGCCCCGGTCACCCGCGCCATGGTAACCGCAATATCCTCCGCCCGGCCCGACCAGGGACGATAGGGATTCACAAGGTACAGGACCCGCGTATTCCCCCGGTTAAGAATGTGGGAAAACTGCCCGATCATGTGGGCCCCGTAAGGCCCGCCCCCCACATCCAGGAGAACGCGGGAATCCTCATCCATAAGCCGCTCGATAACCCCCGGGACCACCGTGGGCGCGTCAAGATACTGGGGCTGGAAGTGGAAGGTGATCCCGCCGCCCGCCTCCATGCCCGCGGCATCCCGCGCGCGGAAAAGCGGCTTTGTCTGATCCATATCGAAAAAATGGACCGGCCCAGCTTCCGCTTCCGCCATACGCAGCGCCAAGTTTAAAGCGGTCTCCGTCTTTCCGGAACCCGCCTCTCCGATAAGCACAAAATTTTTTGCAGAGCGCATCAGCGCCTCAACTAATTTTTTATACAACGCGCTTCCCCTGACATCAAACGCCGGAATTTCGGCAGCTTTATCAAACGCCCCCCTCGATGGGAGGGGGGCGTTGCCGATATGTTCTAAAACGCCTTTAGCTCAGATCCACGCCCGGCGCGGTGATATGATTTTCCTTGAGGTACTTTTTGCTGATCTTCCTTCCGCCAAGGATGATTGCGGGCAGTATAATGATCGGCAGATTGAGGTAACCGAGAATCCTGTATCCGGTGGAAACCAGGGCGACGATGCCGAACCTGGAAGCAAAGGCGCAGGCCAGCAGCATCAAGCCGACAAAAATCGCGTCCGCCAGCGAGTGCTTGGCGCCTTGTCTTTTGCTGCGGTAGTATTTGCTGAAACGCGCGACGCCAGCAAAGGCGAAGCCGACGACGGTACTCAGCACGGCGATGAATACGATCAGGATGTAAACGCCGGTAAGCCAGTTAAAGCCAAGACGCTCCAGCAGCGAATAGAACGGAAGAGGCTCTTTCGTGATCGCATATACGTTGGTATAGCTCAGCAGTGCCAGGCTAAGTACAATCAGAAGGGCGGCGTTGGCAATAAATCCGGTTATGGCAGCCTTCTTGGAGGCTTTCCTGTCCTCCAGCCCGTCGGCAACCGAGGCGATGTTGGCCACAACGGTGGACTGGAAGGAGGCGTAGATGACCGCGCTCCAAAGGGCCTTGCCCCAATTGACATTCGGCAGATTCGTCTTCTGGTTGGCGATGGAACCGGCCAGATCGCCGTCCCCGAAGATGCCAAGCAGAATAATAATCACGGCCAGGATACCCACGACAATGAACATCATGTAGGAGGACGCGTTGCGCACCAGCTCCGCGCCGTAAGCGCACAGCAGCATACTGCAGACAATCACGATGCCCACGCCGATCCAATAGTTAAGCCCCGTGAAATTCACCAGCAGCGTGGCCACCGCGTTAAGGCTGCCGCCCAAAGCGGTCAGTATAGTCACAAGGAAGGAAATGTCGAACAGGATTACGAACCACTTGAACCCAAAAATCTTTTCAACCCATGACTGATAATCGTATGTTTTGTAAATCCGGGAGAATTCCATTGAACAGTAAAGTGCGAACGCCAGCAGCCCCATGGCCACAAGAGTTACGCAGATTCCGGGAATACCATACTGTACATAGTACACGTTAAGCTGGGTACCGCTTGCCACGCCCGGCCCGAAGTGCGTGCCCATCCACACTGCGGCAACGCCAATGAATGCAGGAAGTCCTTTTTTTACTGAGCTTTTCTCCATACTCTTTTCCTCCTTTATTTGACTCGACATAGTTTTTCCGCATCCGCTCAGCGCGGAACGTCTGTACACCTGTTCGCTATGTTAACAATATACTCACCGGTCTAAAACTTGTCAAGCAATTTCAACAAAGAATTCGTGAAACGCCTTGTTAACTTTGTAACGGTTGACATGAAATTGGGAAAACGGCGCCATTCCACCAACCTCGATTCTATTCCCCTCTATCCGACTACCGGCATCGACCAGTCGATATTCGTATAAGACTCGATCATTGCCGCATAGTCTTTCTTGCACCCTTCAAAGTCTTTTTCCTTAATGGCCTCATAGATACTGTAATGTACGTCGCGCCGGTGATCGAGTGTAAATTTCTGAGCGGCGCCCGCGCTCCACTTGGACACGCAGAAAAGAATATACTCATGTGTCGGTTCCCTGGCAACGGCGAAGGCATAGGTGAAAAGCGGGTTATGGGACATCCTGCAAACCTGCTCGTGGAATTTGAGATCGGCCAGGGCCACGCGCCTGCACCAATTCTCATGGTTCGTCCCATCGTGGTCCTCCCATTCGACCCGATGCTGAACGGCAAGGTCTTTCAGCGTTTCCAGATCCTCCTCGGTGGCACGTTCCATCGCAAGCCGGGCGCACTCGATCTCCATATGATTGCGAAATTCACACACGGCGTCCAAAAGGCCGGTCTGCTCATAAAATCTTGAGGCCGACTGAAGATAGCTTTCAAAATCAAACGCGATAACGTAAGTTCCGCTTCCGGTGCGGGTTTCAAGGACGCCCAAGGCATTGAGCTTTTGCAGGGCCATGCGCACTGTAAGACGGTTCACTCCGAAGGTTTTTGCCAGATCGCTTTCCGACGGCAGGCGATCGCCCACCTTCCATTCCCCGGAGGAAATCTGCATTTGCAGGGCTTCACATACCATTTCGGAAACAGAGACCTTTTTAATTCTCATATTCTCTTCCATAAAATTCTCCAAAAAAATAAAAATCCTGATTTATTCCTGAATTACTCTTTTGATTTAAACTAGTATATGGTAGAATCTATTTTATTTCAAGTATTTGTTTATTCTATTTTTTTGCCTTCAGAAGCAGTAGGTTTTTTAAGTTTTATCTGAAATTCCAGCTCAATTCTATTGACTTTTTGGCATTATGAATATAAAATTCTGTCATTAAGCGAGTTAGCGAACAGGTATCATTGTTTGGCTTCTCGAAATATGGCAAGAAAGGGTGAGATTATGGCAAAAAACCTTATGTCGGGCAATGAGGCAATCGCACGGGGCGCATTTGAAGCCGGCGTTTCCTTTGCGTCCGCATATCCCGGCACCCCCAGCACCGAGATCGTGGAAAACATAGCCGAGCATTATGGCGACGTCATCATATGCGAATGGGCGCCCAATGAAAAGGTCGCTTTTGAGGCGGCGGTCGGCGCTTCGATCATCGGCGGGCGCGCCATGGCGGCTATGAAGCATGTTGGGCTGAACGTCGCGGCGGACCCCCTGTGCACCTTCGCCTATACCGGCGTCAACGGGGGAATGGTTTTTATTTCCGCGGACGACCCGGGCCTTCATTCCTCCCAAAATGAGCAGGACAACCGGTTTTATGCAAAATTCGCCAAAATCACAATGCTGGAGCCCTCCGATTCCCAGGAATGCAAGGACATGATGAAAGCCGCTTTTGAAATCAGCGAGACCTATGACACCCCGGTCATGATGCGTATGACAACCCGGGTCTGCCACAGCAAATCCCTGGTTGAATACGGCGAACCGCTTCCCCAGAAAAAAAAGGAATATGTGCGGAACCGCGCCAAATTCGACCCGGTCCCCGCCATGGCCAAGGGCATGCACACAGAGGTGGAAAAGCGCTGGAAAACCCTTTGCGCCTTTGCCGAAACCAGCGGGCTGACACAAGAGGAATGGAACGGCGGAGAGATCGGCATTGTCAGCGCCGGCGCCGCCTACCAGTACGCCAAGGAAGTTTTCGGCGACGGGGCCTCATACCTGAAGCTGGGCCTCACCTGTCCTCTGCCCATTGAGCGCATACGCGCCTTTGGGGACAAGGTCAAAACGCTGTACGTGATCGAGGAACTGGAGCCCTACATAGAAGAGCAGCTGCGCGCGGCCGGGATAGCCTGCGTTGGGAAATCCCGCATCCCCGTTGAAGGGGAGCTGAATCCCGATATCGTGCGCAAGGCGCTGCTGGGTCAGGAAACCCCTACCTTCCAATATGACAAGAGCATTATCCCCATCCGCCCGCCCATGCTTTGCGCCGGCTGTCCCCACGTGGGCTTTTTCTATGAGCTGGCAAAGCAGAAGGACGTGGTCATGATCGGTGACATCGGCTGCTACGCCCTTTCCGGAAACCCGCCTCTGAACGCCAAGGACTTCGCCCTGTGCATGGGCTCGGGCTTCTCCATGGCCCACGGCGCGGCAAAAATCTGCGAAAAATTCGGCGACAGCCACAAAATCGTGGGCGTCGTCGGCGACTCCACCTTCTTCCATACCGGCATGAATAGTCTGCTGGAAGCGGTCTACAACAACTCCAACGTGGTGCTGGTGGTGGTCGATAACCGGATCACCGGAATGACCGGCCATCAGGAAAACCCAGGCTCCGGCCACCGCCTGAACGGCGAAGCCGCTTTCCCGGCGGACATAGAGGGCGTCGCCCGGGCCTTCGGCGTAAAGGATATACATAAGGTGAACCCCATGGTGCTCTCCGAATCCCGGGAGGCGCTTAAAGCCGCCCTGGCCTTCCAGGGCCCTTCCCTCATCATTACCCGTTATCCCTGCGCGCTGAAGAAATACAGCAAAGAAGATTTTGAGGAATTCGGCTGTGACAGAACCCCTTACGCCGTGGATGAGGATGCCTGCATAGGCTGCAGGCTCTGCCTGCGCCTGGGCTGCCCGGCCATCAGCTTTGACAAGGGCAGAAAAAAAGCCGTGATTGACAGGGTCGCCTGCGCCGGCTGCGGAGTCTGCTCCCAGGTCTGTCCCAAGAATGCCATCGGAAAGGTGGGTGTCTGATATGTCAGGCGTTAAGAACGTTATTCTCTGCGGCGTCGGAGGTCAGGGTACGATACTTGCCAGCAGAATCCTGTCCATCTGCCTCATCGAAGCGGGCTATGATGTAAAAATGTCCGAAATTCACGGCATGTCCCAGCGGGGCGGCAACGTCACCACCCAGGTGCGCTATGGCGAAAAGGTATACTCCCCTATTATTGGCAAAGGCTCCGCAGACGTTCTGGTGGCTTTCGAAAAGCTGGAGGCCCTCCGCAACCTGTCGGACGTGAGGACTGACGGGGGAACGGTCATCATCAACGACTTTGCCATCCAGTCCCTGCTCACCCTTCAGGGCGCCATGGAGTACCCCGACGACGCCGCCGAAAGAGTTCGCGCCCTGGTGAAGGACACCAAGGTCATTGACGCCACCGGGCTCGCCACCGATCTGGGAAACCCCAAGGCCGCCAACATTGTGCTTCTGGGCGCCACCGTCAAAGCCCTTGGCCTGGAATCCCTGGACTGGGATTACGCACTTGAGCAATGCGTCAAGCCGGAATTCCTCGAGATGAATAAACTGGCTTTCAAGGCCGGCCTTGAAGCCTGAATTATAGGAGGAACGAATAGATATGAAAATTGCAATTATTGGCAGCGGCGCAGCTGGGAGCGTTTTCGCCGGTTATCTCAGAAAAGGCGGCGCCGAGGATATCTGGCTGGTAGACCTCTATAAGGCGCACATGGACAAGGTGCGCAAAGACGGTCTCATTCTGAGAAATCCCGCGGGGGAATTCCATCTGACCGGCTTTCAAACGGCCTATTCCGCTGACGAGATCGGAATTATGGATATTGTCATCATCATGGTCAAGGCAACTCAGACCGAGGCCGCCATGCGCACCGCCGCCCCCTGCATCGGGCCGGAAACCGTTGTCGTCACGCTCCAGAACGGCCTCGGCAACGATGAGAACATCAAAAAGTTCATTCCCGATGACCGGGTGATCTTCGGCTGCGGGAATATGGGCACGGAGCTGCCGGAGCCGGGCGTGTGCGTGGCGAAGCCCGCCAAGGGCAACAATATGTTCTTCGGCCCCTCCGTCAAGAGCGCCCTCGCCGACGCGGCGGGTACATATCTGGAAAAATGCTTTGCCGCCGGCGGCCTGGAGCCGAAATACTATGACGACGTCCGCCCGTATATCTGGCGGAAAGCCACCTCCAACAGCGGCTTCAACACGGTCTGCGCCATCCTGCGACTGAAGATCGGCGAGGTTTACGACGATCCTAACGGCGTCGCGCTGGTCTGGGACATCTGGAAGGAAGCCAGCGACGTGGCCGAAGCCATGGGAATTCCGGGCATCTGGGAGTACATGCAGAAGGAAATGCAAAATGTGGTCACCAATCTGGGCGATTACTATCCCTCCATGGCCCAGGATATGCTGATGCACCAGCGCCAGACCGAGGTAACCGCTCTCACGGGAGCCATTTCCGACTATGGCAAAAAACACGGTGTGGCCACCCCCACCTGCGACGTGCTGACCCGCGTCGTAAAGGCGCAGGAAGCCAACTACGCCAAACAGTTTTTTAAATAAGCCATCCGCAAATATAACGAACGGATATCTCCGGCCACGCCGGAGATATCCGTCCAAACGGGGAAGGAGAGTTGCAATGGACGCGGGTTTTAACGCCATCCTCATCGCGCCGGAAGACAATGTGGCGACAGTAACGGCGGAAATTCTCCCGGGAGAGACCGTTCGGTTTTCCCGGCGGGGGGAAACCGTGCAGATTGTGTCCGGCGGCGTGCCTATCTACCATAAAGTCGCGCTGGCGGATATCTCCGCCGGCCAAGTAATTACCAAGTACGGCGAGGTTATCGGCGTTGCCATCCGGGATATCCCGGCCGGCAGCCACGTACATAACCACAACCTTGCCAGCGGCGTTCAGTAAGGAGGCGGAAAATGGAATTTTTGGGATACCGCAGACCCGACAGAAGCGTGGGCATCCGCAACCACGTTCTCATCATGTCCACGGTGGGCTGCGCCGCGGAAGCCGCCAGAGTCGCGGCAGGAAATCTTTACGGCGCCGTGAGCTTTATGAACCAGAACGGCTGCGGCGAGTCCTCCGGAAACCTCCGGAGAACGCGTGACGTACTCATCGGCCTGGCCGCCAATCCGAATATTTACGGCGTCGTCGCCATCGGCCTTGGCTGCGAAATCAACAAAATGGATGATTTCCTCCGCCTTTTGCGTCAGCGCACAAAAAAGCCTGTGGAAAGCCTTTTGATCCAGGAGGAGGGCGGCACCATCAACACCATTGCCAAGGCCACGAGAATCGCCCAGCAAATGATCCTTGAGGCTTCAAAGTGCCGGCGGGAGCCATGCGATATTTCGGAGCTGCTCCTGGGTGTGGAATGCGGCGGCTCCGACGCCACCTCCGGCCTGGTGTCCAATCCGGTCATGGGGATCATCAGCGACAGGCTGGTGGCCGCCGGCGGCACGTCCATGTTCAGCGAAACGGTGGAAATGATCGGCGCGGAGCATCTGCTGGCCCGGCGGGGGGGGGGCCCCCCGGGGGGGGCCCCCCGCCCGGTAGAGTTCATGGCCCCGGACCGGTTCGCCGCC
>DIRC01000047.1:23591-25974 GCA_002427465.1 Clostridiales bacterium UBA5446
GGCCCGGCGGGCGGCGACCCCCGAGGTAGCCAGGCGCATTCTGGACGTGGTGCGTTTCCGGGAGGAAGAGCAGAAAGCCGCGGGCGAGGATGTGAGGAAGACCCAGCCTTCCCCGGGGAACAAGGACGGCGGCATTACCACTCTTGAGGAAAAATCCCTGGGCTGCATCCACAAGGGCGGGAGCACGCCCATTATGGAGATGGTGGACTGCGCCCATCCGCCCACGAAAAAGGGTCTTGTCCTCATGGATACCCCCTGCTACGACATGCTCTCGGTCACGGCCAAGGCCGCGGCCGGATGTCAGCTCATTGTGTTTACCACCGGCAGGGGCAACGCCATCGGAAATCCGGTTTCGCCGGTCATGAAGGTCACGGCCAACGGAGACACCTTCCGCCGGATGTCGGACAATCTGGATCTGGATATGAGTCCCGTGCTGGAAAAGGGCATGAGCCTGGAGCAAATGGCCGATATCACCATGGAAAATCTTCTGGAAACACTCTCCGGCAAACTGACCAAGGCCGAAATTTATAAATTCGGCTATTCCGAGACCATTATCAGCCGTGTCTGCGAATACTGCTGATCCGGCCAAAGGGAGGGAAAGACCATGCAGGCAATCAGCGTACCCTACGGAAATACCCAGATCGATTTCTCGCTGGAGGATAACCTGGAAATCACAACCGTGAATCTGAACGATTATCCCGTGCTGGAAGACTTTGACACCGCTGTGGACGAAGCGCTGGAACACCCCGTCGGAAGCCCCCGGCTGCGGGAGATTGTCCGCCCCGGTGAAAAGGTCGCCGTCATCATCAGCGACTTTACCCGCGCGTCCTATCGGACGGATCTTTATCTGGCGAAGGTGCTCGACCAGTGCAACGCAGGCGGCGTGCCCGATGAAAACATCACCGTCGTCATCGCAACCGGCTACCATGAGGCGGCCACGGAGGAGGAAAAGCACATCCTGGCGGGGGAAGCGGTCTGCCGCCGGGTCAAGATCGAAAGCCACGACTGTCATGCTCCCGATCTGGTGAACTACGGCAAAACAGTCCGGGGCAACGACGTCTTCATAAACCGCACCGTCGCCCGGGCGGACCGGGTCGTGCTGACCGGCGGTATCTGCTACCATACCTTCGCCGGCTTCGGCGGGGGCCGAAAGAGCGTGGCGCCGGGAGTCGCCGGGTTTTCCACCATTGAGGGGAATCATCAAAACTGCTTTGACCGGGAAGCGAAATACCAGATCGATCCCATGTGCAACAGCGGCATTCTGGAAGGCAACCCCGTGTCCGAAGAGATGTTCGAGATCTCCGGGATGTTAAAACCCGCATTTCTGGTGAACGTTGTGGTCAACGACCACGGACAGTTCTGCGGCATCGTCGCCGGCGACTGGCGCGAAGCGTATTTTGCGGGCGTGGAGATAATTAAAAAGATTTACGGCGTAAAGCTCCGCCGGACATTTGACGCGGCGATCATCTCCAACGGCGGCGCGCCTAAGGATGTGAACCTCTTTCAGAGCGTCAAGGGCCTTCACAACGCCAAATTCGCCATGAACCCCGGGTCCAGCGTGGTGCTCTGCGCCCAGTGCTTCAACGGCATCGGGCCGGATGGCTACCGGAAGGGCTTCCATATGGACTCCTACGAGGCCCTCTGGGAATTTTTGCGCTACGAGCGTTACGATCCGGAAATGGCGATCTCCCTGCTGACCATGGGTTATCTTCGACATATGAAGGTCTACCTCTTAAGCGGCCTGCCGGAAGCGGATGTGCGCCTGGCGGGTATGATTCCCGTCAAGTCCGCGGAAGAGGCCTGGGCACGCATCAGGGAGGACAAACCTCATCTGGAAGCGGTAATGGTGCTGCCCTGCGGCGCGCTGACCTGCCCAATCATGGATATGTAAAGGAGAATTTCAATGCAAACCAATGACATCGGCGCGTTCAACACCTTTGATTTTCTGTCGAACAAAACCTGCTACAAGGCCTGTGGCTATACCGACGACGATCTGGACCGCCCCATCATCGGAATCGCCAACTCCTTCAACGATATGGTCTCGGGCCACGTGAACCTGCGGGATCTGGCCGAGCAGGTGAAGTACGGCATTTACCGCGCCGGCGGCACGCCCGTGGAATTCGGCGTCATCGCCTGCTGCGACGGCATTTCCGACAATCACCGCGGCGCCTATTACGTGCTGCCCTCCCGGGAGAATATTGCCGACGCCGTGGAGATCCAGGCCCGCGCCCACAAGCTGGATGGCCTGGTCATGCTGGCGGGTTGCGACAAGATCATCCCCGGCATGCTCATGGCGGCCGCGCGGCTGGATATCCCCGCAATCTTCGTCCCCGGCGGATGCACCGTGTCCGCCCCGCCCTTCGGCCAGAAAATCCGCAGCGAC
>DIRC01000006.1 GCA_002427465.1 Clostridiales bacterium UBA5446
GGGGATACCGTAAAATTCCCACTGCCCGGTGATATAGGCCACCGGCTCACCCGTAAGGCGCCGGGCCAGCATGGCCTCCGCCGTTTCGGCAATCTCGTCTCCCACATACAGGCGCAAGTCCCGAACCAGCTGGGCCGTGGTCTTGCCGGCCGCGCAGGCGACGATAATGCGCGCCTCTATGGCGCTGGCCTCCACGCCGTGCTCCCGCAGGGCGTTTCGCACGCGAATATAAATTTCATTATAAGTTTTGGGCATTGCCAACCTCCTCGGGATGTCCTGTTCAAGGTATGCAGCACAATAAGGGGGCGGGACGCCCGGCGTCACCAGGCGTCTTTGCCTTTTTCCTCGGGAACCACCAGCTCCAGCGCCCGGATGGCACATTCGATCATCTCGTCTTCAGGCTCGTTGGTCGTCAGACGCTGTATCCATTTTCCGGGGGCCGAAAGCGCTCGGGTAAAGGCGTTATCGTGGCGGCCTATCCAGCGGTTAAGCTCGTAAGCCACGCCCACCAGGACGGGCAGCAGCAAAAGCCGCAGGGCTATCCGGGCAAGGGTGTTGTCCAACTGGATGAGAAAGCCCAAAAGAATGCCCAGGATGATGACCACAAACAGAAAGCTGGTGCCGCAGCGCGGATGGAAGCGGCTCTGCACCCTGACGTTCTCCACCGTCAGCGGCAGCCGCTTTTCATAGCAGAAAATGGTTTTATGCTCCGCGCCGTGATAGGAGAACAGACGCTTCACGTCCTTCATCCCGGTACACAGCGCGAGATATGCAAAAAAGATTACGAGCTTTAAAATGCCTTCCAGGAGGCTGCGCAGCTCCGTCCTTCCGGAAAGCCCGGGGATCAGCCCCGCCAGGAATGTGGGCAGGAAAATGAACAGGAACAGGGCCAGGGCCAAGCCCAGGAACACCGCTAGGCCCATAATATATTTCTGGGCCTTTTCGCTGCCAAGCTTGTCTTCAAGCCAGCGGTCGAGCTTGGACGGCTCGTCCTGCTCCTCCTCCGGGAGCAGACCGGCGGAATAGGTAAGCGCCTTAACCCCCCTGGCCATGGAATCCAGGAAGGTGGCTACGCCGCGGATAAGGGGCCAGCCGAGAACCGGATAGCGGTCCTTGATCAGCTTTAAATCCTCCACCTTCTCGACGAGCCCCTCCGCCGTGCGGCAAACGATGGCTTCTTTTGCGGGGCCGCGCATCAGGATTCCCTCAATCAGCGCCTGCCCGCCTATCATGGTTCTGAAGCAAACCTGCTCATCTTTTTTTCCGGCCATTTGCGAATTCCTTTTAGTCATAGGATTTGATCGGCAAAGAAACGGTTACGACGGCTCCGCCTGTCTCTGCGTTGGAAATTGTGAGAGTGCCCCCGTGGCGCGTGACGATCTCGTCGCATATGGCCAGACCTATCCCGCTGCCCCGTTCCTTCGAGCTGCCCTTATAGAATTTCTCCTTCACATGGGGAAGCTCGTTCTCGGGGATTCCCGGCCCATGGTCCCGTACCGCTATGATCACGCAGCCGTCCTCCTGTTTAACCGAGATTTCGATATCTCCCCCGCGCCCGTGCTTGGCCGCATTGTCCAGAATGTTGACAATGACCTGCTTGAGTCGGCGAGGATCTCCGTCCACAGGGCCGATGTCTTCTGCCGCCGGTTCGTAGATCAGCCCCACGCCGTCTTCTTCGCGCATCAGCTTTTCATAAGTGAAGACAATATCCTCAACCTCCGCGCACATATCCACGGTCTCGATGTTCAGGGTAAAGCGCCCGTCCCTTATGCGTGAAAACTCAAGCAGCTCTTCCACCATATTGGTGAGCCTGCCGGATTCTTTTGCGATGATGCTTACGCCGCGCCGGGAATCTCCCTGAATCGCATCGTCGTAGAGCAGGGTCTCGCTCCAGCCGGTGATGGCCGTCAGCGGCGTTCTCAGCTCATGAGATACCGAGGAAATAAACTCGGTCTGGGCGTTGTCGGCCGTGCAGATCCTGACTGACATATCGTTGATGGCGTCCGTCAGCGAACCGATCTCGTCGTTTTCCAGCTTATTGGCAAGCGCGCCGTAGCTGCCCCCCGCAATCCGGCGGGCGATATCGCCAAGCCCCAGAATTGGCGCTACAACACGGGTGTGCAGCCAGTAGTTGGAAATTAGCAGGATAAAAGCCGCAATACCGGCAAAAAACAGGGCCCAGGCCAAGTGGCCATTAGCGGCGAAAAAAACAGCCAGGGCAAGGCTTACAATACAGAACACGCTGAAAACCAGCCACGTACCCTTGATTCCGGCAAGCCAGTCCGGCGCCCTTTCCCTCAGCGCTTCCGCCTTTAATTTAATTATTCTCTGTTCTTTATTCAATACGATCTCCCTCGCGGAATCAGAATCCCCATTTATAGCCGTAGCCCCATATCGTGGTGATGAACGTGGGGAAGGTGGGCGTATCCTCAATTTTAATGCGAAGCCGCCGGATATTCACATCGACAATTTTCAGCTCGCCTTTATATTCAGGTCCCCAGACGTTGGTGAGGATATCCTCGCGGGAAAGCGCCTTGCCGGGGTTTTCCATAAAGAATTTAATGATGGCATATTCAGTTTGGGTGAGCCTTACGCGCTCGCCGTTTTTATCCAGGGTGCGGTTGCGTGGGTTAAGCAGGAACGGACCGTTTCTCAGCTCCGGTTCTTCCGGCTCCTCATCGCCGCCAACGCGGCGGTACAGCGCGTCCACCCGCGCCAGCAGCTCCGCCGGGGAAAATGGTTTGGTAACATAGTCGTCCGCGCCGGTCATGAGGCCTGTGACCTTGTCCATCTCCTGAACCATGGCGGTGAGCATCATGATTCCGATTCTGGCGTTCGCGGCGCGGATTCGGCGGCATACCTCAAACCCGTCGATATCCGGAAGCATCACGTCCAATAACGCCAGGTCTATGTCGGGGTTTTCCGCAAGCTTTTGAAGCGCTTCCCCGCCCGTTGCGGCTTCGATCGGCTCGTAGCCGGAGCGCCGGAGGTTGATGACAACAAAGCTTCGGATGCCGGCTTCATCTTCCAGCACCAGCACTTTCTTCATTCCTTCACACCTCTTTTCGAATGATACGGGGGCATATGTAACATAACCATCTCAACTTTTGCATTATAACATATATTTTGTCATAATGGTAGCGCCAGATTACAGAATATAGTATACTCATTAAAAATAATTAAAGAGGAATGAACATGAAGCTGTATTGTGCCGACGTCCGGGGGGCTGACGAAAAGAAAGCTGCGGCGCCCGGCCGCAGCCCCAGGGCGGGCAGCGCTTTCGCCGCGTCATTGCTGGCGTATGCCGCCAGGGAATTCTGGGGTGCGGAAACGCTACCCAGGATTGGAACCGGAAAAACCGGCGCCCCGTTTTTCGTGGATTTTCCGGATTGGCACTTTTCTCTCAGCCATTCGCGCAGCCATGTTCTTGCCGCAGTTTCGGACTATCCGGTAGGCGCGGATATTGAAACGCGGCGGGAGCGGCCGCCGGCTTTCATCGGGAAACTGACAACGCGGCGGGAGCGGGAGGACTTTGATTTTTTTGAGCTTTGGGTGCTCAGGGAAAGCCTTTATAAACTGACCGGGGAGGGGGATCTGCGCAAAATGCGCTTTTCACGTCTGAACGGCGCGATTATGGCCCCGGTGGAAGGCGTCCGCTGCCGTCTTTACGGGGATATTCCGGGCTGTGCCGCTGCCGTCAGCTGTTTCAGGGGTGAGTTTCCGGAGGCGGTTATCATGGTGAAAACATGCGAGATTTGCTCTTGAAATATGCCGGAGTTTGAGATATACTCATAAAGCCCCTATTGGATAGCAGTATGCCGGTGTGATGGAATAGGTAGACGTGCTTGACTCAAAATC
>DIRC01000032.1 GCA_002427465.1 Clostridiales bacterium UBA5446
TCCACCAGGGAGAAGCCGGCGTTGCCTTTCATAAACTTTCTGTGCTTTTCCATCAGTTTTTTCATGTTTCTTTAACCTCTCTTTTCAGAAAAATGGGGTTGTTTTTTATTTATATAAAGCCCGGGCATTCCCCTGAAACGCCGGGGTTTATATCGGAATCAAAGGTTGTCCAGAGCGCCGTACATGGTGGCCATGGGCATGATGACCGAAAGGATGATGGTTCCCACCACCAGGGCCAGAAAGACGATGATAAGCGGCTCCAGGGCGGCCATGAGCTGGGCGGTGGCCTGCTCCACCTCGGCCTCGTAATAGTCCGCCATCCGGGTGAGCATCCCCTCAATATCGCCGGTCTCCTCACCGATGCCCACCATCTGGTAGACCATGGCGGGGAAAATGCCGCTGCGCTTCAAGGTTTCGGAAAGGGGGTTGCCCATGGCCACATCGTCCCGGGCGTCGTCCAGAGCCTCGCGGAAATAGACGTTGGAGATGACCCCGCAGGTGATCTCCAGCGCGTCGATCAGCGGGATGCCGGCGGCCAGCAGGGTGGAGAGGGTTCTGGCCATTCTGGCGGAGGCGGTCTTGACGGTGAGTTTGCCGAAAAGGGGCAGCTTCATGGCCAGGCTGCCGAAAAAGTGCTCCCCCACATCGCTTTTGTAAAACATCCGGATCAGCAGGGTAAGGCCGGCGACGGCGGCGGCCAGGATATACCAATAGTTCTGGATGAATTTGGAGGCCGCGATGACGGCCTTGGTGATCCCGGGCAGCTCCGTGCCCAGGTCGACGAACATGGACTCGAAGGTGGGCACCACGAAAGACAGCATCGCAATGACCACCACAATGGCCACCACGAAGACCACAATGGGGTAAATCGAGGCTTTCTTCACCGTGGCCTTGAGCTTTTCGTCCTTTTCAAATTGCTCCGCCATGCGGCTGAAGGAAATATCCAGGCTGCCGGAGGCTTCGCCGGCCTCCGCCATGGTGATGAAGATGCCTGAAAAAATATCCCGCCGCCTGGCCATGGCCGCTGCCAGGGAGTCGCCCTTTTCAATGCCGGTCCGGCATTCGGCAACGGCGTCCCGCAGGCGTTTATTTTCCGTCTGCGCCGTGAGCATCTCCAGCGCGTCCACCACGGGAACGCCCGCGTTGATGATGCTGACAAACTGGCGGCAAAAAACCGCCATGTCCCGTGCCTTGGGCTTTCTTTTCAGGAAGCTCAGCTCAATATCCTTGCCCAGAGCGCCGGTTTCCGCAATGGAGGCCACGGTAAGGCCGCCCCTGCGAAGTTCTTCCAGGGCTTTGTCCCGGCTTTCGGAGCCGATAGAGCCTTTTGTTTCCTTGCCTTTCCTGTCGATGGCAACATAGCTGAAGGTTGTCAAGATGTCACGTCCCTAAAACCGATTTTTCCAGGCCGCGGGTCAGAGTATGATTTTTCGGCTCAGCGCCGTCCTGTCCTGGGCGAAAAGCATGGCGGTTTCGCCGGTGATCACGCCGCCGGAATAGAGGGCGTAAATCGCGTCGTCCATGGTCTGCATACCCTGCTTTTTGTTGGTTTGGAGGACGGATTGTATCTGAAAGGTCTTGGCCTCGCGGATATGGTTTCGTATTGCGCTGTTGGAGATCATGACCTCCATGGCGGCCACGCGGCCCTTGCCGCCTACTTTGGGCATGAGCTGCTGGGAAACCACGCATTCAAGCACATCCGCCAGCTGAGTCCGGATTTGCTGCTGTTGGTAGGGTGGAAAAACGTCGATAATCCGATCAATGGTGTTCGCCGCCCCGATTGTATGCAGGGTTGAAAAGACCAGGTGGCCGGTTTCCGCCGCCGTCACGGCGGTGGCGATGGTTTCCAGGTCGCGCATTTCCCCAACGAGGATCACGTCCGGGTCCTCCCGGAGGGCGGCGCGCAGGGCGGTGGCGTAATTTTTGGAGTCGCTGCCCATCTCCCGCTGGTTCACAATGGACTTATCATGCCTGTGCAGGTACTCGATGGGGTCCTCCAGGGTGATGATATGGTCGTGATAAGTATGGTTTATGATGTTAAGCAGGGAGGCCAGGGTGGTGGATTTGCCGCTGCCAGTGGCGCCGGTGACCAGCACCAGGCCGCGCTTTTTATGCACCATGTCCACGACGCTCCGGGGGATGCCGAGAGTCTCCGGGTCCGGGATTTCAAAGTTGAGGATGCGGGCTACGAGGGCCGTGCTGCCCCGCTGGCGGAACACGTTCACCCGGAACCGGCCGAGGCTGCTGACGGAATAGGCGAAGTCCACCTCGCCGTCCTGTTCGAAGGCGGTGATCTGCCGTTCCTGCATGATGGCATAGGCAATGTCATGAAGCTGGTCCGGCATCAGAGTTTCGTCGCTCATCTCTATAATTTTGCCGTATACCCGGCAGGAGGGCGGACGGCCGCTGGAAAGATGAAGGTCTGAGGCGTTCATTTCCATTGCCTGCCGCATGAGGTCGGTGAAGGTGTTCATAAGCCTCGCTACTCCTCAAATGAGATCTTAATCATTTCCGATAGGGTTGTGATTCCTTCAAGTACATATTCCGCGGCGCTCATATGCAGGGTATGCATACCTTCCGACAGGGCTGTTTCCTTGATGAGTTCCGTGGTGCCCCGGGTGGATATGACATGCTTGAGCTGGGATGAGATTTCCATTATTTCATAAACGCCGATGCGGCCGTAATACCCTGTTTCCGCGCAAAGGCTGCAGCCCACGGCGTCATACACTGTGCATTCCCTGTCCGCGGGGACGCCAAGTATCAGCTTTTCGTCGTCGGTTGCCCGGCGGGGCCTGCGGCAGGCCGTGCACAGCCGCCTGACAAGGCGCTGGGCGATGACGCCGACAAGGGAATCCGCCAGAAGGAAGGATTCCACGCCCATGTCCAAAAGCCGGGTCACGGTTGAGGCGGCGCTATTGGTATGCAGGGTGCTCACCACCAGATGGCCGGTGATGGAAGCCTGAACCGCTATGGATGCCGTTTCATAGTCCCGGACCTCGCCGATCATGATAATATCCGGGTCCTGACGTAAAATGGAGCGAAGCGCGTTGGCAAAGGTGAGATCTGCCTTAGGGTTGACCTGAACCTGATTGATTCCGGGGATATTCGCCTCCACCGGGTCCTCAACGGTGATAATGTTCACGTCTTCGGTGTTCAGCTCCGACAGGGCGGTGTAAAGGGTGGTGGATTTTCCGGAGCCTGTGGGCCCTGTCACCAGGATGATGCCGTTGGGGTAGGACAGGATGTGGTCGAACCGCTTCATTTCCCAGTCGCGCATGCCAAGCTCGGATTTTTTGCGTGTCAGGGCGCTGGCCGCTGCAAGGCGCATAACGACCTTTTCGCCGTAGAAGGAGGGGAGGATCGAGACGCGTATGTCGTATTCCGTCCGGTCGACCACCATGGTCATGCGGCCGTCCTGCGGTTTGCGCTTTTCCGAAATATCCATGCCGGAAAGGATTTTGACCCGGGTGACTATGGCGGCCAGGAGAGAAATGTCGTACAGCATTTTTTCGGAAAGTACTCCGTCTATGCGGTAGCGGACGCGCACCTGCTTTTCAAGTGCCTCCAGATGAATGTCGGACGCCCGCTGGCGGACGGCCTGCTCAATAATGGAGCGTACAAGCTGGACGATGGGCGCGGAGGACAGCTCGCTTTCCTCTGCGGCGGCCGCGGCTTCCAGCTGCTGGAGCTGCTGCTCGCGTTCCTTTGCGTACTGCTCGGCGGCGGACATCGCCTCGTCGGTGCCGAAGTATTTGTCAAGCACCGAGTTAATTGCGCTGTGGGTGGAGACCAGCGGCTCTATCAGGCAGTTTGTGATAATTGAGATGTCGTCCTGAGCCACCATGTCAAGGGGGTCGGCCATGGCAAGGAGCAGGACGTTGGAGTTGTGCTCGTCAAAGCCCACTGGCAGGACGCTGTGCTTTCGGAGTACGGAGCCGGGCACGAGACCAAGAACCTCCGGGGGAACCTTGATTCCGCGGAGGTCAATTCTGTCTATGCCAAGCTGCAGGTGCAGCGCGAGTGCGATATCCTCATCTGTAGTGATGCCATTCTCCACAAGATAATCACCCAGCCGCCGGCGGTCTTTCTGCTGCTCGGTCAGCGCGGTGGCAAGCTGCTCGGCGGTGATGATCCCCTGCTGCACGAGGATATCTCCCAATCGGTATTTCTTTTTCTGAAAATTCACTATATGCCCCCTCATTTAACAGCGGACGGTAAATCCACTGGCTGGGGAATATCCCTTAATATGGATGAAATGATAGTATCATTATAATTTATACATGTCAATTATCCAAGCGGGGGAAAACACATATTTTCAATAATTTTTCGCGGATTCGCACTTAGCCTGCCGAATTGAGCCGCAATATTTGTAAATTAGTTGCGAATCGGGCGCTAACCTGCCGCGGCGGAATGCGTTATCACGATTGTAAGAATCATGCCGCCGTGTTATAATCTTCCTATACGATTTAAGGGGGCGGAATGGTGAAAGCTCTTTGGCGCGCGGCGCCTGTGTTTTTCCTGGTTGCTATGCTTATAGGCGGAAGCGTATCGGCTGTTTCCGTCGAGCAGGCGCAGGTATGTATGCCGGATATAGACGTTTATCTGTATGACGGCGGCGATGTCCTTTCCGGTATTGCCGAAGGCGAGATTACAGCCGCGCTGGATGGCGCAGCCTTAAGCGTGAGAAGTCTGGTCAGGGCAGAGCAGGGCATTTTCTATGTGTATATGATAGATGTATCCGCGTCCATGCCTGCCGGGCATTTTTCGGCCGCGAAGCAGGCCGTGCTGGAGGCCTGGGGCCGGCTCAGGGATCAGGACACACTGGCGCTCATCACCTTCGGGAACACAGTTGACCTGCGCCTGGAAGGTGGGGAATCCAGGGCGAAGGTTACTGAAACGCTGGATTCGCTGAAGAACACCGATACCAGCACAAAATTCTATGATGCGATGGACGTTCTGATAGATACGGTGCTCCAAACTGAGGACATGCGCCGGGTCGCCGTCGTGATTTCGGACGGGATTGACGATACCGACGCCGGCATGACCCAGGAGGCCCTGGAGGAAAAACTGATCCGAACCGGCGTTTCCATTAGCGCAATGTGCATTGATACCGCGCCGGAGTCCGGCGTTGCGCAGTTTGGGGACTTTATCAGGCTTTCCGGCGGAGAGCTTTATATTTTCGAACCGGCGGATGCCGGCACGGTGCTGGATTCCCTGCTGGATAGGCTGGAGGGCGGATGGCATCTGGCGCTCCAGGCACCGACGAACGTCGCGTCGGGCGAGGAAGCGCTTTTAAATATTGATTTTGGCGACGCGCAGTCCATAACGCTTCCGGTGGTGCCCGAACGCTGGATACCGGACAGCAAACAGCCCCGCGTTGAGTCAGTGGTGTACGCCGAGGGGGAAAATGCGTTCCTTGTGACTTTCAGCGAGGCTGTGACCGGGGCGGAAGCCGACGGCGTATGGATGCTGGCGGATGGAAATGGGGAGCCGGTGGCAATGGCGTCGGTGGACGTCATCGACGGCGTTTCCTGCCGCCTGACTATGGCCGCCCCGCCGCCGGAGGGATCGTCCCTGACCCTGACGGTCAGCGGACTGCGGGACGTGTCGATGGAGAGCAACGAATTATACCGGTATTCTGAGGTCGTATGGTCCGGGAACGCGTCGCCGCCGCCGGCCGATACGGCTTTCCCGGCGGATGAGGAGCCGATCGTGGAAACGGGGACGCTGATCATTATCGGGGCGTCGGTGGTCTTTGTTGTGGCCGCGGCGGTGATGATCCTCCGAATGGCGCAGAAAAAGGCGGGCGTGAAAAAAGAGAAGCGTTCGAAAAAACAAAAGAAAGAGCTGGACACGGAAAAGCCCACGGCAAAATTCATGTTTGTGCAGGA
Source organism: Clostridiales bacterium UBA5446 (assembly GCA_002427465.1). Classification (GTDB taxonomy): domain Bacteria; phylum Bacillota; class Clostridia; order Oscillospirales; family Oscillospiraceae; genus Scatomorpha. The sequence continues at coordinate 5,892 of DIRC01000032.1, forward strand.
TAAGCCGGAAAACAAGCGTTAACGAAGATTTAAAAACACGCTCAGATCCTGTCAGGCGCCGATTCTCTCCGGGCACGGTTTTCCCGGCCTTCGAAGGCCGGGTACATCAATTCGGGATGCCGCTCAGCCAGCTAAGGATATCGGCATGGACTGCGTCCCGGTTCGGCTCATTAAGCATCTCGTGCCGTCCGTCCTGGTATAATCTGCACAGGATGTTCCTCATGCCCGCGGATCGGAACATTGTATAGACTTTCATCACGCCCTTCCCGTTTTTGCCGACGGGATCGCGCCGTCCGCTGATCAGCAGAACGGGAAGGTCTGGGTTCATTTTTTTGAGATTGCTTTTTTTTGAGATAAAATCCAGGCCGCCCATCATGTCCCGGAAGAGGCTCACGGATGGCGTGAAGCCGCAAAGCGGGTCGGCCACGTAGGCGTCCACCACCTCTGTGCTGCCCGACAGCCAGTCGAAATCCGTCCGGTGGGGCTCAAAGCTCTTGTTATAGGTGCCGAAGGCAGCGTCGTGAACCCTCCGGCTCCGGTAAAGCGGGCCGTGCCTGGCCGCCTCCACGGCGCAGAGCAGGCGTCCGCCGGCCGTCATGATGGCCGGGGTGTGGCCGGTGCCGGAAAGGATGACCCCCTTCAGGGGGGCGTCGGGAAATCGAATCAGGTATGTGCGCGCAAGGAAACTGCCCATGGAATGGCCAAAGAGGAAATACGGCGTATCCGGCAGCTTTTCAGCGGTGAGCCGCCGCAGTGTTTCCATGTCGTCAACGACCTTGTTCCAGCCGTCACGCCGACTGAAAAAGCCGAGATTTTCATCGGAAGCAATGCTTTTGCCGTGGCCCAGGTGGTCGTTGCCTACTACGGCGAAGCCATTGGATGCGAGAAATTCCGCAAAATTCTCATAGCGGTCGATGTATTCCGCGATGCCATGGGCAAGCTGAACCACCCCGGAGATCTTGCCGTCGGGTATCCACTCCGCCACATGTATGGGCGTGACACCGTCCGAAGAGGTGAATGTGTATTCACTTTTTGTCACAACTGGCATTTTCAATTCCTCCCATTTGTGATATAATCTTCCTATTGTAATTTTACAGTTTCATTAGCAATACGTCAATCGGAGAAGACAAAAAGGAGCGGGTTTATGAGCGCTTACATTATCGCGATCGATCAGGGGACGACCAGTTCCCGCGCCATTGTTTTCAATGCGTCGGGAAAGGCCGTCTCGGTTGCCCAGCACCATTTCCGGCAAATCTATCCCAAGCCCGGCTGGGTCGAGCATGACCCGATGGATATCCTGGACAGCCAGCTCCGGGCGCTTTCGGAAGCGTTTGCGAAAAGCGGGGTAAAGGCGTCGGAAGTTGCCGGCATCGGTATTACCAACCAGCGCGAGACCACGATCGTCTGGGACAGGAAGACGGGCCGGCCGGTTTATAACGCGATTGTCTGGCAATGCCGGCGCACGGCGCCGATTTGCGACAGGCTTATGGCGGAAGGGATGGGCGCATATGTCCGGGATAAGACCGGCCTGCTGATCGACGCCTATTTTTCCGGGACGAAAATCAAGTGGATTCTGGACAATGTTCCCGGCGCCAGGGAGCGGGCGGAAAGGGGCGATTTGCTTTTCGGCACGGTGGATACCTGGCTGATTTGGAATCTCACCGGCGGCGGCGCGCATGTTTCAGATTATTCGAACGCGTCGCGAACCATGCTTTTTGATGTTGACGCGCTGGGCTGGGACGGCGAGCTTTGCCGTGCTCTGGAGGTTCCGGAGCACATGCTGCCGGAGCCGGTGGCTTCCGCCGGGTGCTTCGGGCGGATCGTTTCCGGGATAAAGGGCATCGAAGCCCTGGCAGGAGTGCCGATCTGCGGCAGCGCCGGGGATCAGGCGGCGGCGCTACTGGGTCAGGGCTGCATCAGGCCAGGCCAGGCGAAAAACACCTACGGGACGGGCTGCTTCGCCCTGATGAATACCGGGGAGCGGAGCGTTCGGAGCGTGTCCGGGCTTCTGACAAGCGTGGCCTGGTCCCTGAACGGAAAAACGGTCTATGCCCTGGAAGGCAGCGTATTCAACGCGGGAAGCGCCATACAGTGGCTGCGCGACGAGCTGGGGCTCATCGATTCCGCGGCGGAGAGCGGGAAGCTGGCTGCAAGCGTGCCGGATAACGGCGGCGTATACTTTGTCCCGGCCTTTACGGGTCTGGGGGCGCCTCGCTGGGATATGTACGCCCGGGGCGCCATGGTCGGCATCACCCGGGGAACGACGAAGGCGCATATTGTCCGGGCGGTTATGGAGGGCATCGCCTACCAGGTCAAGGATCTTTTGGACGCCATGGAGCGCGATTCAGGAAGCCCACTCTCGGTGCTGAGGGTGGACGGCGGCGCTTCTGTCAGCGATTTTCTAATGCAGTTCCAGTCGGACATCCTGCGCCGGCCCATCGACCGGCCCGCCATGGTGGAGACCACGGCCTTCGGCGCGGCGTTTCTGGCCGGGCTGGCCGCCGGCGTTTGGGGCAGTCTGTCTGATATATGCGGCATCAGGCGGTCGGAACGCCTGTTTACGCCGATGATGCCCGGGCCGGCGGCAAAGGCGTATCATGAGAAGTGGCTCAGGGCCGTAAAACGCGCGGAAAAATGGGAAGAGGCCGACGGGCAAACCGGGGGCATGGCATGAGAGGCGCGCGCAGATAAAGGAGAAGGCAGGATGACGGAAAAAATACTTGTGGTAAAAACAGAAAAGCTGACGCCGCATCTCGCCGGCCGGAACGGGCTTATTCCGGGCGCGGACAGTCAGATCATGGCGCTTATCGCGGGGGATCATGAATTCATCCCCAGGCCGGATGCTGAGCAGGACCCCGGATATAAACAGATTATTCCATATGTGGCGCTGGTCCGCGGAGACGAGGCGTTTCTGCTCCGGCGGCTCAAAAAAGGCGGCGAAAAACGGCTGCACGGCATGCTTTCCCTGGGTGTGGGCGGCCACATCAACCCTGTGGACGGCGATGGCGCGGAAGTCATGATGCGGGGGCTGCGCCGGGAGGTTGACGAGGAGGTCGCGGTGGAAAAGGTGCTTTCCCTGACCCCAAAGGGCATCATCAACGACGACACCAACGGCGTGGGCAGCGTGCATCTGGGCTTTTTTTTCGTGATGCGTGTAGAAGGCCGGGTATCCGTCCGGGAAACTGAGAAGCTGGCCGGTGAATGGGTGAAAATAGCGGAACTGAAAAAGTGGAAGGACGATATGGAGACCTGGTCTCAAATGATATTGGAGGCACTATGATGGCGATTTTCAATCCGGCGGATATTCTCATTCCTCAGGGCGTGGACATGCCGCGCTGGAGCTGCGTGGCCTGTGACCAGTTTACTTCGGACCCGGCGTACTGGGAGGCGGCGGACAGGCTGGTGGGTTCCGCGCCCAGCACCCTGCGCATGATGCTGCCGGAGGCGTTCCTTGGCATACGGGACAGCGCGGAGGAAACAGCCAAGATTTATGCGGCCATGAAGGATTATCTGGCCCGCGGGATTTTCCGGGAATTGACGGACAGCTTTGTGTATTTGGAGCGCACCCTGGCGTCCGGGGAGATCCGCCACGGCCTTGTGGGGGCCGTCGATCTGGAATGCTACGACTGGGCGCCGGATACCGAGACGCCCATCCGGGCCACGGAGGGGACGGTGGAAAACCGCCTGCCGCCCCGGATAAAGGTGAGGCTGGGCGCGCGGTTGGAAATGCCGCACATCATGGTGTTCATTGACGATCCCGGGGATACCGTCATCCCCTCCGCGGCCGGCGGGGAGAAGCTGTATGATTTCGACCTGATGCTGGGCGGCGGGCATGCGAGGGGCTTTCTCGTCTGCGGAGACCGCGCGGCCCGGGTATCGAAAGCCCTGGATGCGGTGGGAAGCGGCAAGGTGCGCTTCGCTATGGGAGACGGCAATCACAGTCTTGCGGCGGCGAAACGGTGCTGGGAGACGATTAAGCCGGGCCTGTCGGACGAAGAACGGAAGACGCACCCGGCGCGCTTCGCCCTGGCGGAATTGGTGAACATCCACGATCGGGCCGTGACCTTCGAGCCGATTCACCGGGTTCTTTTCGAAACCGACGCCGGGGGCTTCATCGCCGCCGCGGACCGCTTTTTTCCGCGGGGGGAAAGCGGCCACGCCATCACGCTGATCGCAGGCGAGGCGGAGAAGACGCTCACCGTGCCGGGCCTTACCATAGGCAGCCTGATCGGGGAGGCGGAGCGCTTCTGCCGGGAATACATTGCCGAACACGGCGGCACGGTGGATTATATTCACGGGGATGCCGAGGCGGCGGGCATGGCAAAGCCCCGGGGCCGGGCCGTGCTCCTTCTGCCGAAGATGCGAAAGGACGAGCTTTTTCCCTCTGTGGCAAAAAGCGGGCCGTTTCCCGCAAAGAGCTTTTCCATCGGCCTGGCGGCGGATAAGCGGTACTATCTGGAGTGCCGGCGGCTGACCAGAGACTGAGGCCGGGACAAAAATATAAGAGTTTTAAAACAGCAGGCAGCGCGGCTTTAGCCGCGCTGCCTGCTGTTTTGGCGTCATGATGCGGGCCGCCGCCGGGGCGCTTTCGGAGGGGAAGGCGCTGTTTGATTATAATTTAACAATTGCGGTCTGCCGGCGAAAGTCATACTTGGACGCGGCGGAGAATAGATTGTCCATATGAGAAGCGAGGATGGGTTTAACAGGGCTGCGGCGCTGCTGCCGCAGGAGATCAGGGCGGCGGCCATGGCGCTTCCGGGGAATGTGAAAGCTCGCGCCGAGGAGCTTCGCCTTCGCGCAGGAAGGGAGGTCTTTGTCTGCCTGGCGGACGGCGAGCGGGCATTAGGCTGCCGGAAAGCGGAAGTGAGAGATCTGGAATGCGTGCTGGAAACCGCGACCCGGGCCTCCGCGCATACCGCCCTTTCCGCTACGGCGGCGGGTTTTGTGACCGTACGGGGCGGCTGCCGGGTCGGGCTGTGCGGCGAGGCGGTGGTTAAAGGCGGCACAGTCGCCGGAATCCGCCGGCTGTCGGCGGTCTCCCTGCGCATACCCCGGGAGGTGAAGGGCTGTGCGGACGCCATCTTCGACCGGCTGACAGACGGCGGATTTCGCGATACGATTCTGGTATCGCCGCCCGGCGCGGGAAAAACGACACTGCTGCGGGAGCTGGTGCGGCGGATATCAGAGAACGGCGCGAGGGTGGCGCTGATCGACGAGCGGGGGGAGGTTGCCGGCGTGTGGGAGGGCGTGCCTGAGCTGGACGTGGGAAGACGCACGGACGTGATGACCGGGGCGCCGAAAGGGGAGGCGGCCATGATGCTGATACGGGCCATGACCCCCGAGATTCTTGCCGCAGACGAGATTACCTCGCCGGAGGACGTGGAGGCCATGGCGGCCGCGGCCGGGTGCGGCGTTCGCCTGCTGGCCACAGCCCATGCGGAAAGCGCCGGGGATTTTGCGTCAAGACCGATCTATGCCGGACTCATGGCGCTGGGCGTGTTCAAAAGGGTGGTCACAATCAAAAAGCGCGGCGCCGTCAGAGAATATGAGGTGGAGGAATTTGTACCATGACGCGGGTTATCGGAGCTGTCATGATCGTTGCGGCCTTTTCGCTTTCGGGGGCGGTAAAGGCCGGGGAGCTGAGGGCCAGGGCCAGGAGGCTGTCGGCGCTGGTGTCGGCCCTGGAGCTGATGCGCTGCGAGGTCGTCGACCGGCTTGCGCCGGTTCCTGATATCATCGAGCGCCTCGCCGTATCGGGGCCGGAGGCGTCACGGTGTTTTTTCAGGCAGCTTTCTTTGGAAATAGCCGGACTGGGGGAACGGGAGTTTTCGGAAATCTGGTCGTCCTGTGTCGGAACGCTGGATTTGCGCCATGAGGAGGCGGAGGCAATGCGGGGTCTGGGCCGCAGTTTAGGCCGCTACGGCGCCGCGGAGCAGGACGGGGCAATATCCCGGTGCATGGCGCTGCTGGAATCCTTCGCCGCTCAGGCCAGGGAGGAAGCGGCGGCGGGAACAAAGCTTTACGGCGGTTTGGGTGTAACGGTGGGGCTGCTGCTGGCGATCATGCTCATATGACAACAAAGGAGAACTGCTATGGACGTCGATCTGATATTCAAGGTTGCGGCGGTGGGGATTCTGGTGGCTATTCTGAATATCCTGCTGTCACGCTCGGGCCGGGACGAGCAGGCGCTCATGACGACAATCGCCGGACTGGTGGTCGTGCTTGTACTGGTGGTACAGAAGATCAGCGAGCTTTTCGACCTGATCAAGAGCCTGTTTTCCTTTTAGCATGGACATTGCTGTCAGGGCCGCTGCGTTGGGGGTGGTTGCCGCAATTGTCGGCCTGCTGATAAGGAAGAATAACCCGGAGATTACCGTTTTGCTCTCGCTGGCCGCCAGTACGGCGATTCTGACGGTTGCCCTCAGCCTGATCGGGGACGTGATGGAGGTGGCTTTCCTGGCCCGGGAGATGTCGGGATTGTCTCCCGCCGTGATCAGGCCGGTGATTAAATGCGTGGGCATCGGCATCATAGCCAAGATCGGCGCCGACGCCTGCCGGGATGCCGGAAGCGCCGGGACGGCCTCGGCGGTGGAATTTGCCGGGGTTGTGGCGGCACTGTTTACCGCCCTGCCGCTGATGCGGACTTTGCTGAAGATGATGGAGGCGCTGATATGAGGCGGGCCGTGCTGGTTCTGTTCTTTGTCCTCGCTCTGACTTCCCCCTGTCTGGCCTCGGAGCTGTTCGACAGCCAATCCGAGTCCTACGGGGTCTCGGCGGTGGAGGACAGCCTCCCGGATGCCGCCCGGGAGATCATGGGCGACGACGCCGGCGTCAAGGACGCGCTGGATATCGAGGCGTTTCTGGCCCGCGTATGGAACAATGCCCGGGAAAAAGTCGGAAACATCTGGGCCAAGGGGCTGAAAAGCGCCACCGCCCTGGTTGCCATCTCCCTGATCTGCGGGCTGATGTCCACCTTGGCGGAGGGAGACAAGGCCGATTACATCACGCTGGGTGGAGTGATGGCGACGGCGGCGGTGGCCGTGGGCGACGCCGGATCTTTTATCCCCAAGGGGGCCGAGGCGCTCCAGACCATATCGGATTTTTCCCGGGCGCTGCTGCCGTGCCTTTGCGCCTCCGCGGCGGCGGGCGGCGCCGTCACCTCGGCTGCGGCGAAATATGCGGCCACCGCGCTTTTCATGGATATCTTCATCACGGCCGCCCAGAGCATAATCCTGCCGCTGATTTACGCATACATGGCCGCCGCCGTCGCCTCGGCCGCTCTGGATAACCCGGCCCTTGACAGCGCGGCGAAGCTAATGAAATGGATATGCGGCGCGCTGATGACGCTGCTGGTGACCGCTTTCACGGCATACTTAAGTTTTTCCGGGGCAGTGACCGGCGCGGCCGACGCCCTGGTCTCGAAAGCCGCGAAATCCGCCATATCCGCCGCCCTGCCGGTGGTGGGCGGCATCGTATCCGATGCGGCGGGGACCGTAGTGGCGGGAGCCGGGCTGGTGCGCAACAGCGTAGGCGTATTTGGGCTTCTGGCCGTGGTTTGCGTGTGCCTGACGCCGTTTCTGACCCTGGGCGCGGGCTATCTGCTGTATAAGGCCGCCGCCGTGCTGGCGGGCGCGTTTGCGGAAAAGCGGATGTCCTCGCTGATTTCGGCCCTGGGCGGCGCTTTCGGCATGGTGCTGGGACTTGTGGGGTCGGGGGCGATCATGTTGTTTCTGTCGGTGATATCCATGATAAAGGCGGTGACGGGATGACAGAGGTGCTCAGACAGTGGGTGCTCAGCCTTTGCGGCGCTGCGGTGCTTTGCGCCGTTGCCCTGGCAATGTGCCCGAAAGGACGGGTAAAGGGGGTGCTCCGGGTGGTGTGCGGCGCGGTGATGATTACGGTGCTCATCTCGCCGGTGGCGGGATTCGATTTTGCCGTGTATTCCGAATCCCTGGGGAAATACCGAATAAAGGCGGAAGCGGCGGCGGGGAGGGCCGCAGAAGCTGAAGACATCCTGTCACGGAGTATCATAGAGCGTGAATGCGCGGCATATATATTGGACAAAGCGGCGGCGCTCGAGCTGACTGCATCCTCTGCCGATGTGTCCGCCAAATGGAGCGACGGCGGCTTCTGGTATCCGTATGAAGCAGGGATCAACGTATCGGGCGGGCAGGACGCCATGGAAAAACTGGCGGAGATCATTGAATCCGACCTCGGGATACCGCGGGACAGACAGTATTGGGGGGCAAACTGCGAATGAACGGTATGATCGAAAAGCTGGGCAAATACAAATACTTATTGTTGGTGCTGTTTGTCGGGCTTATCCTTATTCTGCTGCCGTCGCGTACTTCCTCGGATATCATAGACGCCTCGATCTCACAGTCTGCGGCCACCGGGGAAGAAGCGCGTCTTGAGAAGGTGCTGGGGGATATTTGCAACGTTGGGGAGGTGAGCGTGCTGCGATCCGAGGAGGGCGTGGTGGTTGTCTGCGAAGGGGCTGCATCGCCGCAGGTCAGGCTGGATGTACTAAACGCCGTGATGGCTTACAGCGGGCTGAGCAGCGACCGTATAACGGTATTAAAAATGAAAACGACTTGACGGGAGGCTAAACATTGAAAAGGGCGAAAAGGAATGTAATTATTGTAACGGTGCTGCTGTTTGTCTGCGCGGCGGTGTACTTAAACTGGACCTACAATAACCGCTGGGGGTCGGCCGACGAGGCCATGGTTGATGCAGAGGACGAGAGGATGCAGCAGGCGTCGGCGGCCGAGGACGGGGACGCCCAGATGACGGTGACGTCCGATTACTTTGCCCAGGCGCGCCTGACGCGGCAGCAGGCTCGGGACGGCGCTCTGGCTCTTCTGGAGCAGGCGGCTTCATCCGGGACCGCTTCCCAGGATACCATCGATTCGGCTATGGACGCCATAGCCGTCATGGCGACTTACTCCATGCAGGAGGCACAAATCGAAAATCTTTTAATTGCGAAGAATTTTTCCGATTGTGTCGTGTATATGTCGTCGGATAATGTGACGGTTTCGGTGCCGGCGCCGGTGGCGGGGCTAAATGACGCGGATGTGGCAAAGATCGTGGACACCATCACCACGGAGACGGGGTATGACGCCACTCAGATCAAGGTAATCGAGATCAAAAGCACCGTATCTGTCCCGGATGCGGCGGACACCCTCCTTTCCGACGAAGCGGAAGGCGCGGAAACCGTTGGCTGAAAGGGCGGGATATCGTTGCGGCGGGTTTCCCCGCCGCTTTTTTTTATACTTTA
>DIRC01000031.1:0-2039 GCA_002427465.1 Clostridiales bacterium UBA5446
CTTCTTGATGAGAGTCGCCTTGCTCTCGACCAAGAGCTTTAAGTTGGCGATGGCCTCGTCGGTGAAGCCGTCCTTCGGCATCGAAATTGTGAGACTCTCCGGCGCGTTTGCATTCTCATCGTGAGCGGCTTCTTCGGCTATTGGCTCCGGGTTCTCAGCGGCGATGAAACCGTCCGCAATCAGATTGTGGGCGACCCGTTCGGCCTTGGCGCTGTCCTCGCAGACGAGGGTGCCTTCCTTGTCGACCATGATGTCACCAATTTCGTAGGCGCAGGTCGGCATTTTCATATATACTGGCTTGATCTGCAGAATAGCTCCGATTGCCTTGACCAGTGCTTTACGCTGTTCGCCTGTTACGTTGTAGTTGATTTTCATAGGGTTTGACCACCTTTCTTCATTTTGGTAGTCACATATATCACTCTAAAGCAGTGGAATAGCAAGCGATACGTGAAAGAAAAGTGACATTCTGCATAATGGACAAGCCGCCGGGAGCCCCAGCGGATTTATGTGTGCTTATCTTAAATCGGCTGGAATGAAAACTTTTACAGGTATGCCGAGTTTTTTGCAGTTGTCGATTACAAACTTAGTTCCATGTGACCGGCCGTCCCAGAACGCCAGCACAAGGTCAGCGTTTTTGATAATTGTGATATTGCGCTTCAGCGGTGCGGAACGTCCATATTTTTCGTATTCCGGCAAGAACTCGGTCAGCTTGATTCCGTTCGCCAGCGCGTACTCTCTCGCCGACGTATCCACGCCCCGCGCCCCGCCTGAAACGATCTCCATAACGCCCCCCGGCAGGTATTTTCTCAGGTTGGGAACGGACAGACCGCGTGACCCGATAACAGCTACCTTCATACGTCCGCTCCCGTTTCGCCGCCTATGTACGCCGCCCACTTAACGTAAGCCTTCAGTTCCGGAACTATCAGAATGCCATCCTTGCATCCATGTTGGCGGATAAGTAAGCAGCGAAAAGTCGCTCCTTCGCCGCAAAGTGCGGCATTCTCCTCAATAAACTGCCTGTCCGCCAACAAGTCCGTGATAAAATTCTCATACTCGATGCCGCTCAGGCTTATTGTTTTTACAATTTCATAGGCTGTTTCCTTTTCGGGCCTATGAGGGCACCTTAAATCTTCGATGCGTCGCGGCTTATAAATAAAAAGTGCTTTGCCTTTCTCTTGCATTTTTGGTCACCTTCAAAATATTGCGTACTTAATTTAAGTACATTGACCACATTGTACCATAAGAATTACTTAATATGAACTCATAATATCTTATATTAAGTACAAATTAAGGCGGGGTGATTTTATGGATATATCAAAAAAAGAGAAAGACAAGCATCTTGGGCTTCATATTGACAACGAACTGCACTATAAGCTGCATTACATTTCACAGTATGAGGGACGTTCAGCGAATGGGCAGGTCATATACCTGATTCGCCAGTACATCGACCAGTTTGAAAATGAGCACGGTGTCATAGAGGTACCGGAGGAAAAATAATTCAACACGCGGGCGTGGTTTTTACTGCGCCTTCGTTTTTTGTGTCAATTTCCTCGTAGGCAGCCTTTATCCCATTCCGCAAAAGAAATACATCGTCCGCATTACCCTTTGTTTCGATATACCGTTTTACGATAACGTCGCAGTATTTTTCATCAAGCTCGATCATGTCGCAGATACGCCCGGTCTGTTCGCAGGCGATGAGCGTGGAGCCGCTGCCGCCGAAGGGATCGAGCACAATGCAGTTCGACATGCTGGAATTGAGAATCGCATAAGCCAGCATGGTCACCGGTTTCATGGTCGGGTGGTCTGCATTCTTTTTCGGCTTATCGAATTCCCAGATGGTGGATTGCTTCCGGTCGGAATACCATTCGTGCTTGCCGGATTTCTTCCAGCCAAACAGGATCGGCTCGTGCTGCCACTGATACGGCGAACGACCGAGGACCAGAGACTGCTTCTTCCAGATGCAGGTGCCGGACAAATAAAAACCGGCATCCGAGAAGGCCCTGCGGAAGTTCAGCCCTTCGGTGTCAGCATGAAATACA
>DIRC01000031.1:2233-2650 GCA_002427465.1 Clostridiales bacterium UBA5446
GCATGAAATACATAGATGGAGGCGTCCTGTGCCATTGCCTTTTCTGTATTAGCGAAGGCATCAAACAGGAACTGATAGAATTTGTCGTCCGCCATGTTGTCATTCTGGATCTTCCCGGCGCTGCCTTCGTAATTTACATTGTAAGGCGGGTCGGTCACCGTGAGATTGGCGAGCTTCCCATCCATCAGCAGGGTGAAGGTGTCCGCCTTGGTACTGTCGCCGCAGACGAGGCGGTGATTGCCGAGCAGCCACAGGTCACCGGGCTTTGTAACGGCGGGCTTCTTCAATTCCTCGTCGACGTCGAAGTCGTCCTCTTTCACGTTCTCCGCCGCGCCGGACAGTTTGTTCATCTCCGCGTCGGTGAAGCCGAGCAAAGAGACGTCAAAGGCATCGGCCTGCAGGTCGGACAGTTCGACC
>DIRC01000045.1:0-25762 GCA_002427465.1 Clostridiales bacterium UBA5446
GACATAGGAGCCGACGGACTTGGCCACGCTGTAATAGAAAGCTTCAAGGGCCAGGCCGGCGCGGGCGTTGCCGGCCGCGTCGGCTTCCTCCAGATCGCGGAAATCCGAGGAAACGCCTGAAATTCCCAGAACGCCGGACTTTTTATTGAGGACGTTCATCATTTCATGAATGTCAATGTTTTTATGCTGCATGATAAATTCGACGATAGAGGCATCAATATCGCCGCAGCGGGTGCCCATGGGTACGCCGGCCAGGGGGGTGAAGCCCATGGATGTATCCACGCTTTTGCCGCCGTCAATGGCGCAGATGGAGGAGCCGTTGCCCATGTGGCAGGAGATCAGCTTCAGCGATTCCAGGGGTTTTCCCAGCATCTCGGCGGCACGGCCGGATACATAACGATGGCTGGTGCCGTGAAACCCGTATCGGCGCACCTTATAACCCGTATAGTACTCGTATGGGATCGCGTAGGTGAAGGCCTTTCTGGGCATGGTCTGATGGAAGGCGGTGTCGAAAACGCCAACCTGGGGGACATCCGGCCCCATGACGGCGGTACAGGCGTTGATGCCTGTAATATTGGCTGGGTTATGGAGCGGAGCCAGGGGGATGCAGTCCTCCAGAGCCTTCATCACGTCGGCGTTGATGCGGACGCTTCCGGCAAAAAACTCTCCGCCGTGAACCACCCGGTGGCCGACGGCGTCAATTTCTTCCATGCCGGAAACTACGCCGTATTCGGCACTGACAAGTTTCTCGATCACAGCGGCTATGGCCTCGGAATGGGTGGGAAGGTCCACGTCGGCTTCAAATACCGGTTTCCCATTTGTGAGGGGCGTATGCTTAATATGTCCGTCAAGACCTATGCGCTCGCAGAGACCTTTCGCGAGGACCTCCTCGGTTTCCATATCGATCAGCTGGTATTTGAGGGAAGAGCTACCGGCGTTAATGACCAAAATCTTCATTTTTAAGACCCTTTCTATTGTAAATATGATATTTAGAAGATAGAATACCATTAAATTGGTATGCAGAACTGGCGGCGGCGCTGGTTTTTATATCATCAAAATATCATTTTATCCAAAATTCAGTAAAAAGGCAATAGGAACCATAAAAAAATCAGGAAGGGGGGCGGACATGACTGTTGCAGGCGTCATTGCGGAGTATAATCCGTTCCATAACGGCCATCTGTTTCATATTTTACAAACGAAGCATGCTTTGGGAGAGGATACGGCGGTCGTATGCTGCATGTCGGGGGATTTTGTCCAGCGGGGAGAAGCGGCTGTGTTTTCGAAATATGCCAGAGCGGAGGCCGCGGCGCGCTGCGGTGCGGATCTGGTGTTCGAGCTGCCGCTGCCCTGGTCGCTTTCCTCGGCGGAGGGGTTTGCCAGGGGCGCCGTCGGCTTACTGAACGGCCTTGGCGTTGTCACCCATCTCTCCTTTGGCAGCGAGGAAGGGGAGGTCAAACCCCTTGAGGACGTCGCCTGTGCCCTGATGAATCCGGGGATCGACAGCGAGATCCGACGGGAGCTGGAGGAGGGAGTGTCCTATGCGGCTGCACGCCAGCGGGCTTTGGCCAACTCCGTCGGTGCGCTTTCATCCGTTCTCGATACGCCGAACAATATCCTTGGCGTTGAATATATTAAAGCAGTCTATAACTTGCGGGCCGATATGGCCCTGCTGACGATTCCACGGCACGGCGCCGCCCACGACGGCGAAGGGGAGGGGGAATACCGCTCCGCATCGGAGCTGCGCGCAGCCATAGGCTCGGGCAGGGAAGTACGCGAATTCATGCCCGGGGAAGCCGACGAGGTCTATGGCCGGGAACGCGACAGGGGCCGGGGGCCGGTCCAGATGACGGATCTGGAGCCGATGCTTCTCTCCCGCCTGCGTATGCTTGGCGAGGAGGCATTCAACGGGCTTCCGGACGCGTCGGAAGGACTTGGCAACCGGCTGTATGCAGCGGCCCGGGAGGAGCCGACATGGGACGCCCTGCTTGCCGCCGCAAAGACGAAGCGTTACGCCCTGGCCCGGATCCGGCGCATGGCCGTATGTGCGGCGCTGGGCATACGCGCGGGCATGGCGGAGGGCGTTCCGCCGTATGCAAGGCTGCTTGCCGCCACGGACCGGGGCCGGCAGCTGCTGCGCGGGATAGCTAACCGGGGCCGGCTGCCTGTGATTACGAAGCCGGCGGCGGTAAAGACCCTGTCGAAGGAGGCTCTGGCGCTCTATAATCTTGGCGTCATGGCCCATGACCTGTATGTGCTGGGGTATTCGGCCAATGAGGAGCGCAGGGGCGGGGCCGACTGGAAAACAGGCCCGGCGCTGATTTAGTCGCATGTTTTTCCGCCCGGGGCAGAATACCGGGGGGGAATGCAGACCAATAAATAGATGCGCTGCTAAAATACTGTTGCATTTACAGAAAACATGGTTTATAATCTCTCACAAGGCTGTAAAGAACATTTGTGCGCACCAGGCGGACAAGGACAGCCGAGAATTTTTTGGGAGGAAACGCTATGAAGAAGATTTTGGCTCTTGCTCTTTCTCTTGCGCTTGTTTTCGCGCTGTGCGCCTGCGGGACGACCGGTGAGTCTTCCGGAGGAAAAACTTCGGGAAATCCCGTTGTGAAAATAGGCATCTTTGAGCCGGCGTCCGGTGACAACGGAGCCGGTGGAAAACAGGAAACCCTGGGTATCCAGTACGCGCATTCCGTCTGCCCGACTGTTGAGATCGACGGCACTACATACGATGTCGAGCTGGTCCCTGTGGATAACGAATCATCCAATGAGAAGGCCGCAACCGCGGCGTCCACTCTGGTTTCCGCGGGAGCTTCCGTTGTGCTGGGCTCCTACGGCTCCGGAGTATCCATAGCAGCCGGCCCTACCTTTGAAGCGGCCGGAATTCCCGTTATCGGCGTGACCTGCACAAACCCGCAGGTTACCGAGGGAAACTCTCATTATTTCCGCATCTGCTTTATCGATCCCTTCCAGGGCACCGTCCTGGCCAACTATGCCTATAACGAGCTGGGCGTGACCAAGGCATATTGCCTGTCCAAGTTGGGCGACGACTATTCCGGCGGGCTTGTGAACTACTTTGTCGAAGCATTCACCGCTCTGGGCGGCGAGTGCATTGAAGAGACCTTCCCGGACGGCAACTCGGACTTCACCTCCTATGTGGCCAACGCGAAAAGCGCCGGCTGCGAAGTTTTCCTCAGCCCGGTTTCCACCGAGGCCGCTCAGCTGATCATAGACCAGTGCAGCGCGCAGGGCTATGAGGCTCCGCTGCTGGCCGGCGATACCTGGGACTCCAACGTGGTCCTGCAGGCCGCTTCCGGCAAGGATATCGACATCACCGTGACCACCTTCTACAACGAAGGCGCCGACGCTGAATTCGAATCCGGCTTCAAGGCATGGCTGAATGCCGACGCCACCCTTCTGGCCAGCAACGGCGGCGACGATACCGTTTCCGCGGTCACCGTCATGGGCTATGACGCCTACTTCTTTGCACTTGAGGCCATTAAGAACGCCGGGAGCGTCGAATCGGCCGCCATCATGGACGCCCTTTGGGCTACGGAGTACGACGGCGTTTCCGGGCATATCGCCCTTGACCAGGATAACGGCGACGCCATCCGCAACACCGCTTATGTCAAGCATGCCAACACCGAGACCGGCGCCTGGGATGCGCTGGATCCCGTAACCATTGGCTAAGCGAGCCGTTTAACACATCATCTGCGGCGGGGGTTCCGGCCCCCGCCGTAACAGTGTCAAGATACCGCAATATCCGACGCAAGACCCCGGGAAGAGACCCGGGAATCCGCCGGAGGCCCGCCCGGCGCGCGTATGCGTGCCTGCGGGCACGCCCTGCAAAAACTCCATTCCGGAGGAAAACTGATGATTGAATTTTTGCATACAAATTTGTCCTACATATTGTCGGGCATATCTGTCGGAGGTCAGTACGCACTGATCGCCATTGGCTACACGATGGTCTATGGTATCCTGCGGCTCATAAACTTCGCCCATGGCGACGTTTTTATGTGCGCCGGGCTGATGATGGTATATCTGTCAGCCTCGGTCCCACTTTGGGCCGCTGTTCCGCTGGTCATCCTTCTGACGGTTCTGCTGGGATTTCTGATCGAGCGTGTCGCGTATAAGCCGCTGCGTTCCGCGCCGCGCATGTCGGTCATGATCAGTGCCATCGGCGTATCGTATCTGCTTCAGAATGCGGCGCTCTATTTTACCGGGGGTCTCGCAAAAATATATCCGATGATACCGTGGCTCAGCAACAGCATCACCATATGGGGCGCCACGACAAAGATGGTGACGCTGATTACGCCTGTGCTGACCATCATTCTTGTGATTTGCCTGACGGCCATGATTAAATACACGAAGATCGGCATGGCCATGCGCGCCGTTTCAAAGGACTTCGAAACAAGCCAGCTTATGGGCATCAGGATCGACTCGGTCATTTCCATAACCTTTATTATCGGGTCGTTTCTCGCTTCCTTCGGTTCTTTTCTTTATTTCACCAACTACGCCTCGGTTACGCCGACATCCGGTGCGATGCCCGGCCTGAAATGCTTTGTGGCGGCCGTATTCGGCGGTATAGGCAGCATACCGGGCGCGGTGATCGGGGCATTTTTCATCGGAATCTGCGAGAATATTATCAAGGGACTGGGCTGGACGACATTCTCGGATGCCTTCACCTTTGTTCTGCTTATCATTATTCTGCTGGTGAAGCCCACCGGACTGTTCGGTGAAAAAGCCACGGATAAGGTCTGAGAGGTGAAAACCATGGAAAAGAAAGATAAAACTGGCCTCTGGCTGACCTTTGGCTTTATTGCCCTGATTTATATCGGGGTCTTTGTTCTGGAACAGGTGGTAAATGCCAACCATATTGTGTTTACGGTCTTAAAAAAGGGCGCGATTTATTCCCTTGTTGCGGTTTCCATGAATCTGCTCAACGGATTTACCGGGCTGTTTTCCCTGGGGCAGGCGGGCTTCATGCTGATCGGCGCGTATACTTACGCCGTGCTGACCATGCCGGTTGCAGTCAAGCTCTCCGATTCCGTGTATAAATATTATGATTGTGCGGTCACCTTCGATACCGGTATCCTAGCGGCCCTGATATGCGCGGGACTTGCCGCGGCGATTTTTGCCGCGCTGATCGGATTGCCGGTTCTGCGGCTGAAGTCCGACTATCTGGCCATTGCGACCCTGGGGTTTGCCGAAATTATACGGGCCGTATTCCAGTGGGGCGCCCTGGGCCCGATAACCAACGGCGCCAACGTGCTTCGCAGCTATCTCGATCTGACGGATGTGACGATACCGTTTACCGATATTCCAATTCCACCGACGCTTTTTGTTTTTATCGCCGCGGGCATTTGCATCGCCGTTATCATGCTTTTGATCAACTCCTCGTACGGCCGCGCCTTCAAGGCCATCAGAGACGATGAGATCGCGGCGGAGGCTATGGGCATCAACCTTTTCCGGCATAAGGAACTGAGCTTTGTCATAAGCTCGTTTTTTGCCGGCATTTCGGGTGCCATGCTGGCGATGTTCCAATATACGATCCAAGCCTCCCAGTTTAAAAGCGCTATGACGTATGAGATACTGCTTATCGTTGTGATTGGCGGCATCGGCTCTGTTTCGGGGTCGTGTATTGCCAGTTTTCTTTTCATCTCCGCATCCGAGTGGTGGCTGCGTTTCCTGGATGACTCCAAGTATAATATACTGGGGATGAATCTGATGCGCGCGGGGTTCCGCAAGCTGGTTTTCTCCGTAATTATTATGATTCTGGTGCTGTTTTTCTCCAGGGGCATCATGGGCGATAAGGAGCTTTCCTTCTCGGGACTGGCAAAGCGGCTGAAACGGAAAAAGGCCGGTATGCCGGCGAAGGAGGGTGATGGCGATGCATGAGAACATTCTGCGTCTTGCAGATATCACCATGCAGTTCGGCGGCGTTGTCGCCGTCAACAACCTCTCGCTGGAGGTGAACAGGGGCGAGATCATCGCGCTCATCGGCCCCAACGGCGCCGGGAAAACGACGGCGTTCAACTGTATCACCGGCGTTTATGAACCCACAAACGGGGTTATCCGGTTTAACGATGAAATTATTGTCGCCAACCACCCCCGGGGCAAGATGAAAAAGCTCTACGCGGGGGAAAACGCGGCCAAATATAAAAATACCCGCATTATGGATCCGACTCCGGATCAGATCACGAAGCTGGGAATCGCCCGGACATTCCAGAATATCCGGCTATGGAAGAGCATGACGGTTTTCGAAAATGTGCTCACGGCCAAACACATGCGGGCGAAACAGAATGTCCTTTCCGCCACCCTGCGGCTATCCCACGCCGAGGAGAAGCGGATGCGGCAGGAGACCGCAGAGCTTTTGGAGGAACAGGATCTCCTGCAATACGCCGACGCCTTGGCGACGAGCCTGCCCTATGGGCTTCAGCGCCGGCTGGAAATCGCCCGGGCGCTTGCCACGGACCCGGTACTGCTGCTTCTGGACGAACCGGCCGCGGGGATGAATCCTCAGGAAACCCAGGAGCTGGGGGAATTCATTGTAAGGATAAAAAACAAGTACGACCTGACCGTGCTGATGATCGAGCATCATATGGATCTTGTCATGCAGTTTTCAGACCGCATCTACGTGATCGACTTTGGCAGGCTAATAAGCGCGGGCACGCCTCAGGCGGTACAGGCGGATAAAAGGGTAATCGACGCATATCTCGGGGTGGTTGACGATGAGTGATATGATTTTAAGCATAAAGGATCTTCAGGTCAGCTACGGCGGGATCGAAGCCGTGAAGGGGATTTCCTTCGACGTGGCCAGGGGCGATATCGTGACGCTGATCGGCGCCAACGGAGCGGGCAAGAGCTCTACGCTCCGGGCTATCGCGGGCCTGATAAAGCCGAAGGGCGGCTCCATGGTTTTTGAGGGCGAGGAAATGGCGGGCAAGGACCCGACGAGCATCGTCCGCAAGGGGATCACCATGGTTCCCGAGGGGCGGCGTATCTTCCCGGATCTGACGGTTTTGGAAAATCTGCGGGTGGGCGCATACCTTCGCAAGGACGACATCAGAGAAGATCTGGACTGGGTCTTCGAGCTTTTTCCCCGACTTAAGGAACGCGCCTGGCAGTCCGGCGGCACGCTTTCCGGCGGGGAGCAGCAGATGCTGGCCGTGGGCAGGGCGCTGATGAGCAGGCCGAAACTGATGATGATGGACGAACCCTCCCTGGGTCTGGCGCCGCTGATCGTGCGCGATATTTTCAGCATTATCGTCGAGATCAACAAAAGAGGCGTGACGATATTGCTTATCGAACAAAACGCCAACATGGCGCTGAAGACCGCAGACACCGGATACGTCCTTGAAACCGGGCGAATCATCCTCTCGGGGTCGGGCGCCGAGCTGCTTGACAACGAGGCCGTCAGGGCCGCGTATCTTGGCACATAAGTCAGTTGCCGGAGGGATATTCTGTCCCTCCGGTTTTTTCCAAGGCGATGAAACAATACGGGCGCGAGCTCGTCAAATTAAGTATCAAGTCATGAGGTGCGCCAATGAAAAGGATCATCATAACACTTCTCTTTGCGGCAATGGCTTTGGGTACTTCCGCCTGCGGCTCGTCTGTTGAAACGCCCGATACCCCGAATCCAACCCAGTATGAAGAGGGCAATTACGCATACAATCAGGCGGTATCCGGCTCCCTTACGTATATCAGCGATTATTCGGTTTTGCAGGAGACCCTGAAGACCGCCCAAAAAGCATATTCCGGCATACGGTACAATACCGCCGATTCCGCTGCCGAAAGCACGATGGACGGGGCGGCCCGGGAAACCGAGTATTCCGGGACGAATGTCCAGGTCGAGGGCGTGGATGAAGGGGATATTATCAAGACCGACGGGGAATACATCTATATGGTTTCCGGATATGAACTGGTGATCTTCCGTGCCGACGGCCCGAATACCGTGGAGGTATCCAGAACGCCCATCGGCTACAGCCAGCGCACGGACGGTGACAACGACTGGGCCTATCAGGGCAAGAACCCATCTGAACTTTATATATACGGGGACAGGGTCGCCGTCGTATACGCCTATTATTCCTACCATAATTATGAAAATGCCGAAGGCGTCTGGCAATATGAGAACGAAAGCTACCTGACGGTGGATATTTACGATGTGTCGGACCCGGCGGCGCCATCCCTTGCCGGTACGCTGGGGCAGGACGGCAGCCAAACCGCTTCCCGCATGATGGACGGCAAGCTGTATGTGGTTTCCACACTCTATGTGTATGATTTTGACGAGGAGGACCCCGCCACTTATGTCCCGGGTGTATATCGCGACGGGGAAAGCACGCTGATTGACGCACAGAGCATATATATCATGCCGAACATAGCCGGAGCATCCTACGCGGTGATTTGCGTTTACGATATTGAGACGGCGCAGCTGCTGTCCAGTCAGACCGTTCTCGGCGCGGGAGACACGGTATATATGAATGAGGAAAGCCTGTATCTGGCAGCGCAGACCCAGGTGGAGCAGAAATCCGCGCCGTATACGGTCAGCGTCTATACGGTCACGGATCATTCGTGGCGCAGCGCCACGGAGATATGCCGGTTTTCCGTTTCCGAAGGGACGGTGACCCCAGGCGCTGTAGGCAGGGTAGAGGGCAGGCTGGACAATCAGTTCTCCATGGATGAGTACGAAGGCCGGCTGCGCGTGGTGACCACGCTGGACGGCTATGATTATAAGTCCTATGTCGACGAGGCCATGGGTTTTGAGAACATTGTATATGAGGATGATGATGTCAGGACCTGCGCGCTGAATGTTTTTGATGCGGAGACCATGAGCGTCGCCGGCAGCGTAACGGGGCTGGCCCCGGGGGAACAGGTTTATTCCGTGCGGTTTGACGGCGACTGGGCGTACTTCTGCACCTATGAAACCATCGACCCGCTTTTCGCGGTGGATATAGCGGATCCGGAAAATCCGAAAGTGACAAGCGAGTTTGAAATATCGGGCTTTTCCGAATACCTGCATGTCTGGAAGGACGGCCTGCTCTTTGGACTTGGCCGGGAGATCGAGCCGAGTACCGGCGGCAGCGAAGGGAGCACGGCCGCAGGCATGAAGCTGGTCATGTTCGATATCTCCGACAAGGCCGATGTCACGGCGAAAAGCACGCTGACTATTGATGAGGACTGGTCAGAGGCCCTTTATAACCATAAGGCCATACTGATCGATGCCGGGAAGAACATCATAGGTTTTCCTGCCGGCGAGGGTTATGACGTCTACGGCTGGACGGCGGAGCGGGGATTCTTCCTGCGCGCCAGGATCGAGACGGGAGCCTGGGGCTGGGGGATGCGGGGCCTTTATATCGGAAACTATATCTATGTTGTGTCCGACAGCAAGGTGACAATTCTGGATACCGATGACTTCATCCTGTCCGCAGTGGTGGATTACTGACGCTGGGGAAACAGAAACAGCCCGCCGGATTAAACGGCGGGCTGTTTCTGATGGTGAGCTTATTTTTTCTTAATGAATCCGTTATAAACGTGCTTCGTTTCCTGGACGAAAATGAAGGCCACCGGGTCAAGGGAATAAACGAGCTTTTTATATTCCTGAAGGCGGCCGCCGACAATCTCGGACATCAGCATATACTTTTCTCCGCCATATTCGGAGGGATTTGCGTTGATTGCGGTGACAGCAAACCCGGCTTCCTGAATGGTTCGGATGATGTTCGGGTCCTTTTTAGTTGTGACTACATGTATGATCAAATTGGTCTTTAAGTACTTTCTTGCGATCCGCCCGCCCACAAAGGTGCCGGCAGCATAGCCTCCGGCGTACGCGATGGCGATGGCAAAGCCGCTGTCCGCGCTGGACAGAGCTTGCCTGACGACGACGAACCATATAAAAACCTCGAAGAATCCTACGACGGCGGCGAGCGCCGATTTTTCCCTGACGGTGAGGATGGTCCTCAGCGTGCCGAAGCTGACGTCGAGTATGCGGCACAGAAAAATCTCGGCGCACAGCAGTATTGTTTGCGATCCCAAAAAAGCACCCCTTTTCAAAACTGATATATGTTAGCACGGGGCCGCGGTTTTGGCAATATGTTTGTGGCGCTGTTTACAATTATGCCACATCGTGCTAAAATACAATAGCAATTTCTGTGAGAGGAACAACCGTATGCTGGAAAAGCTTAAACAAATAGATGAAAAATATAAGGATATAGAACGCCGCATGGGCCTGCCGGAATATTACTCCGATCCGGAGGCGTTTGCAAAGCTCGCGAAGGAGCAGAAGGAGCTATCTCCCCTTGTGGAGGCCTACCGGGAGTACGTTCGATGGGAAAACGACCTGCACGCGGCCAGGGAGCTTCTCTCCGACCCGGAAATGAAGCAGATGGCTCAGGAGGAGTATGACTCCGCAAAGGTTCAGATGGAGCGGCTGGAGGAGAAAATCCGATTGCTGCTGCTGCCGCGCGACCCCAATGACGACAGAAACGTTGTAGTGGAAATACGAGGCGGCGTCGGGGGAGAGGAATCCGCGCTGTTCGCGGCCAGCCTCTACCGTATGTACGCTATGTACGCCGAGGCGAGGAAATGGAAGACGGAAATTGCGAACCTGAACGAGACGGAGCTGGGCGGAATAAAGGAAATCAGCTTTATCATCGAAGGCGACGGCGCGTATTCCCGTCTTAAGTTTGAAAGCGGGGTTCACCGGGTTCAGCGCGTGCCCGAGACGGAAGCGGGGGGACGTATCCATACCAGCACGGCCACAGTGGCGGTGCTGCCGGAGATGGACGCGGTAGACCTTCAGATCAATCCGGCGGATTTGCAGATAGACACCTACCGGGCTTCCGGCGCCGGCGGCCAGCATGTCAACAAGACCGAGAGCGCCATCCGCATCACACACCTGCCCACGGGAACCATTGTGGAATGTCAGGATGAGCGCAGCCAGTACAAGAACAAGGACAGGGCCATGAAGATACTGGCGTCCCGGCTTTATGAGGCCGAGGTGGAAAAACAGAATTCCAAGCTGGCGGCAGCGCGCAAAAGCCAGGTGGGGACGGGGATGCGAAACGAGCGTATACGCACCTACAATTTTCCCCAGGGGCGGGTTACCGATCATCGCATCGGACTGACCCTGTATAAAATAGACGCGGTCATGAACGGCGAACTGGACGAGATCATCGACGCCCTTGTGACCGCTGACCAGGCGGAGCGGATGAGAGCCTCCGTTGACTCCGATGAAAACTGAGATTATAGTTGAGGACATCGAGGCCGCGGCGGAGGTTATCCGGCGCGGCGGTCTTGTGGCCGTGCCCACCGAGACGGTTTACGGGCTTGCCGGCAACGGGCTGGATCGAAAGGCTGTGGAGACGATATACGCGGTCAAGGGGCGGCCGGAAATCAAGCCGCTTTCGCTTATGGTTTCCGGCAGGGAGGCCATGGCGGAATACTGCCGGGACGTTCCGGCCCAGGCCGGTACGCTGGCGGAAAAGTTTTGGCCCGGACCTTTGACCATCGTCCTGAAATCCAAGCCCGTGATACCGGATATCGTCCGGGCGGGCGGGGATACGATAGGCCTGCGGTGCCCCGATCATCCGGCGACGCTCAAACTGCTTCGGCTCTGCCGGGTGCCGCTGGCGGCGCCCTCGGCAAATCCCGGGGGAGCGCCCAGCCCCAAAACGGCGGCGGAGGTGCTGGCGTATTTCGATGGAAGAATCGAAGCCGTGATTGACGGCGGCCCATGCGGGATCGGCCGCGAATCCACGGTACTGGACATGTCGAAAACGCCTTACCGGATCATTCGCCCGGGCGCGTTGCCCCAAGCCGCCGTGGAAGAAGCCCTGGTTTCCGCTATGAAAATTATCGGCTTCACGGGGGGGACGGGCGTGGGCAAGACCACGGCGCTGAATGTGCTGCGGGACATGGGCGGCCTGATCATCGACTGTGACGCAGTTTATCACAATCTGACCGACACGGATAAGGGGCTTCGGCAGGATATTGAAACCCGGTTCGGGCCGGTCTATAAAAACGGCAGGCTGGACCGAAAGGCGCTGGGCGCCATCGTGTTTGAGGACGAAGACGCGCTTTTTGCGCTCAACGCCATAACCCATAAGTACGTCGGCGCCGAGGTGGACAGGCGCCTGCGGGCGCATGCCATGAGCGGCGGAAGCCTGGCCGGCATCGACGCTGTGGCCCTGATCGAAAGCGGCATATCACGCCGCTGTACCCGGGTGTTCGGCATTACCGCCCCCTATGAGACCCGGGTGAAGCGGATAATGGCCCGTGAGGGAATATCACGCGAATATGCCGAGATGCGGATAAACGCCCAGAAGTCCGATGCGTATTATCGGCAGCACTGTGATTCGATACTTGAGAATCATGGCGAGATGACAAAATTCACGGCTTTATGCAGAGCCGCGTTCAAGGAGGAAAATAAGTAATGACGGAACAGAAGGATTATCGCAAGGCGCTTTTCTATGAACAGAAAAACGGCTATGACCTTATTGACGCCGATGAGGCGGGAAAGGCCGAGCAATACTGCGCCGGCTATAAAGAGTTTCTTAACGAGGCGCGCACCGAAAGGGAAGCGGTGGCCATTGCCGTCGAAATGGCAAAAAAAGAAGGCTTTGCCGAATACAAGCCAGGAATGCGCCTGACTCCGGGGACAAAGCTGTACAGCATCAATCGGGGCAAGGCCCTCATGCTGGCGGTCATCGGTGAAAAGCCCCTGTCCGAGGGCTGTGTGGTCGCCGCCGCCCATGTGGACGCGCCCCGGCTCGACCTGAAGCAGCTTCCTCTTTATGAGGAGTCGGAGATGGCTTTTTTTAAGACACATTATTACGGCGGCATCAAAAAATACCAGTGGACGGCCATACCACTGGAGCTGCACGGCGTTGTGGCCCTCCGGAACGGCGACCTGGTGGACGTGGTCATCGGCCGGGATAAAAACGATCCTCAGTTTGTCATCACGGATCTGCTGCCCCACCTGGCAGCGGACCAGATGAAAAAGACCATGTCCGAGGCGATTACCGGCGAAGGGCTCAATATTCTTATCGGAAGCACCCCCTATGCCGATGACGGCAAGGACCGGGTGAAGCTGGCGGTTTTGAGCATCCTTGCGGACCGGTACGACATTGTCGAGGAGGATTTTGTCTCGGCAGAACTGGCTGCTGTGCCGGCCTTTGACGTGCGGGACGTGGGCCTTGACCGGAGTCTGATCGGCGGATACGGCCAGGATGACCGGGTCTGCGCCTATGCCGAACTGCGGGCGATCCTGAATATGGAAAAGCCGGCGCGCACCTGCGTCTGCATTCTGGCCGACAAGGAGGAAACCGGGTCGGACGGGGTTTCCGGCATGCAGTCCCAGGCGTTTGAGGCTTTTATAGGGGCGCTCTGCGAAGCCCAGGACGTTTGCCTCAGGACTTGCTTTTCAAAGAGCTTTTGCCTGTCGGCGGATGTGACCGCGGCGTTCGACCCCAATTATCCGGACGTCAGCGACAAGCGCAACGAGGCCAAGATCAATTACGGCGTGGGCATCTCCAAATATACCGGGGCCAGGGGCAAATCCGGGACCAGCGACGCGTCTGCGGAGATTGTGGCATATATTCGCCGGATTTTTGCAGAGAATGGCGTTGTGTGGCAGATGTGCGAGCTTGGCAAGGTAGACCAGGGCGGCGGCGGGACGGTTGCCAAGTACATGGCAAACCGGAATATCGACACCATTGATGCCGGCGTGCCCGTGCTTTCGATGCACGCGCCCTTTGAGGTGGTTTCAAAGTTTGACTGCTATATGACATATAAGAGCGTACTTGCGGTTTACAACGGGGAATAACGCCGCGGCAGGCTGGCGGCGTCTTGGGGGCGGGCGTGAAATTTGCCCGCCCGCAACTTTCCGGCACATCTTAATTCTGAGTCTTGTTCTTTTTTTGAATTTATGCTAATATATTCAACTAGGTATACATAATGCCAATCTTCGTCTCACTTCGGGGGTGGACACCTTGACCATCTGGGCCGCCATTTTGCTTGGGCTAATACAGGGTATTTCCGAGTTTTTGCCAATATCCAGCTCGGGTCATCTTTCAGTACTGCAAAATCTTTTCGGCATGTCTACGGCGGAGAACGGGCATCTGTTCTTCGACGTGCTTCTGCATTTCGGCACGCTGATTTCAATCTGTGTGGTATACTGGCAGGACATCGTGAGAATGGTGTTTGAGGTAAAAGCGCTGGCGGGCGGAAAAGGTACGAGAAAAGGCGCTAATACAAGAAACCTTTCCGCAGCCAGGCTGTTTTTAATGCTGATTATCGGCACGCTGCCGCTTTTTCTTGTTCTGCCGATAAACGACTATGTGGAGCGGCTGTATTACCAGACGTTTTTTATCGGGGCGGCCTTTATTCTCACGGGCTGCCTGCTTTTTGTCGCGGACAAAATGCAGCCGGGAGATCGCGGAGAGAAGTCGATGCGGGTGCGCGACGCGCTGGTCATCGGCTTGTGCCAGGCCATTGCGACGATACCGGGGCTTTCCCGCTCGGGCACCACGATTTCGGCCGGAATTGCCACGGGACTTGACCGGGACTTCGCGGTCAAGTATTCATTTTTGCTCTCTTTGCCGGCTGTATTGGGCGCGAATGTCCTGGGCATAGCCAAAGCGGCGAAAGAAGGCATCGAAATATCCCTGATCCCCGTCTACCTGATCGGAATGGCGGTGGCGATGATCACAGGCATCTTTGCGATTGGCCTGGTCAAGCGCCTTGCAAGCAAGGGGAAATTCGGGTATTTTGCGTACTACTGCTGGGGAGCGGGTATTATTACTATGATCTTATCACTCATTTTCTGAAAGGAATCCAGGGATAATGGCAGGCACTTCCACAAGTTCCCGAAAATCCTCGTCGGGGACTAAGTCAAAAAATAATAAAACCACCGGTTCGAAAGTGAAAGCCGGCAGCGGTCCGGCGCCCATCCGAAGGGAAGTGGGCGCTGTGGTCTGCGCATTTTTGGGGATATTCTCCATTATCGGCTTTTTTCATGTCGACGCGCTTTTTATCGCGCTGCTGTGCGGGCTTGTCAAGGGTATAATCGGTTGGGGATTTTATCTGTTCCCGCCGGCGCTGCTTATGTGCGCCTTTATCCTGGGATTCCACAGGGGGCGGCCCGTGGCGCTTCGCGTAACGGCGACGCTGCTGCTGCCGGTGCTCATGGGTGCGATCCTGCATCTTCTTTTTTGTAAAACGGCGTTTAGCTTTGATGGTTCATTCGCCATTCTGCTGAAGGATTTGTATCTTCAGGGACATGCCATGGCCTGCGGCGGCGTGCTGTGCGGGCTGGCGTCCATGGGGATGGAGGCGATGTTCAGCGTGTACGGGGCGTTTCCGGTGCTGCTGGCGGGGTTCATCTTCCTGCTGATGATCAGCGTGAATCTGACCTTCGCCCAAGTCGGCAAATGGTTTGCCGGCAGGGAGAGGCTGGAATATGAGGCCGTGCCGGAGCCGGAGCCGGTTTCGGTTCCCAGGGTCGAGGCGCAGCCTGTGCAGCGGTTTGCCAAGCCGATACCGGCAGGCCGCAGGGCAATCGATATCCCCCTGGATGAGGATGCCGGGGACATTGAGTATGAGGAAGAAAAGGTCGGGTTTTTTAACAGGAAGCCCCGGGTGAAAGCCCCGGACCAGATTTTGGTGGAATCGGCGCCATGTGTTCAGTCGGAGCCGGAGATCGCGCCGATGGCGAAACCGGAGCTGGAACCTGTCCGGGAGACCGGTTTCACCAAGCAGCCGGCCAAGGTAATCCGGGAGGAAGTGGAGGCGGAGACCGCCGCCGTGTCCGTGGCGATAGAAAAGGCTCAGGCAGCCGCGGCGGAATACGAATTTCCGCCGATAGAGCTCCTGCGCAAGGGTGCGGCGTCCACCATGGACGGCAGGGAGGAAGTCGCCCTTAACAGGGAGCGGCTTGAAACGACGATTAAGAGCTTCGGCGTGGCCGCGACTATTGTCGGCGTCACACGGGGGCCGACGGTCACGCGGTATGACCTGGAACTGGACGCGGGGGTAAAGCTGAACAAGCTGACCAATCTGGCGGGGGATCTGGCCCTTTCCCTGGGCGTGACAAACGTGCGGATCGCGCCTATACCGGACAAGATATCCACAGTTGGCGTAGAGGTGCCGAACAAGCTGGTAAGCATTGTTTATCTTCGGGATATTATCGAATCCACGGTGTTCAGAAACGCCGCGTCCAGCCTGACCTTTGCCATCGGCAAGGATATCGGCGGGGATCCTATTGTTGGCAATATTTCAAAGCTTCCACATATGCTGATCGCCGGCACGACGGGTTCGGGCAAGTCCGTGTGTCTGAACTCCCTTTTGCTGAGTCTGCTGTATAAGTCCACGCCGGACGAGGTCAGGCTGATCATGATCGACCCTAAAATGGTTGAGTTGGGGGTCTATAACGGAATTCCGCATCTGTTTGTCCCCGTGGTGACCGATCCAAAGAAGGCCGCGGGGGCGCTCCAGTGGGCGGTTGTGGAGATGATGAAACGGTACCGCCTGTTTTCCGAAGCCAGCGTCCGCGACCTTACCGGGTATAACGCTCACCAGTTGCAGAACGGGGGGCAGACTTTGCCCAAGGTGGTCATCGTGGTGGACGAGCTGGCGGACCTTATGCTGTGCGCCGCGAAGGAAGTTGAGGAAAGCATCTGCCGGGTGGCCCAGATGGGCCGTGCCAGCGGGATGCACCTGATCATAGCTACGCAGCGTCCCTCGGCGGACGTGATCACCGGCCTGATGAAGGCCAATATCCCCAGCAGGATTGCCTTTGCGGTTTCGTCGGCCATGGAATCGCGCATTATTCTGGACGCTCAGGGGGCGGAGAAACTGGTGGGCATGGGCGACATGCTTTATTCTCCTCTCGGCAGCGGCAAGCCAGTGCGCATCCAGGGGGCGTATGTTTCCGACGACGAACGCGAGAACGTAATAGATTTCATTAAAACTACCGCAATGGCCGAATACAGCGACGAAATCCTCGCCCAGATCGAAAAGGCTGCTGAGGACAAGCCTGCTCAGGAAGCCTGCGCGGATATTCCGGCGGTGCCGGAGAACCAATACGACGAGCTGCTCCCTCAGGCTATGGACGTGATTTTTGAGGTAAAGCAGGCAAGCGTCTCCATGCTTCAGAGGCGGTTAAAACTGGGATATTCCCGGGCGGCGCGGCTGATTGATCAGATGGAGGAGCTTGGCGTGGTCGGGCCATTTGAAGGGTCCAAGCCCAGGCAGCTGCTGATCACCAAGCAGCAGTGGCAGGAGATGCAGGCCAACCAGGGAACTGCGGCAACTGAAAGGTTCGTAACCGAAATGGAATTCGGAACCGATTCGGACGACGAGGATAGCTGATGGATGACAGAGACATTGCGAAGATCAGTACGCTCGGCCTTGCCCACGTGGGGGACGGGGTGTATGAATTACTTACCCGCACCCGCCTTTGCGAGATGGGGATTACTACTGTTGTCCGGCTCCACAGGGAGACGGTTGCGCGGGTTAACGCGACGGCCCAGTCCTGTGCTGCGGAAAAGATTATGCCTTATTTGACGGACGCGGAGCGCGACATTTTTAAACGGGGCCGCAATACCCGGGTCAATTCGATGCCCAAGAGTTCCGATGCCGCACAATACCACGCCGCGACGGGGCTTGAGGCCCTTTTCGGGTGGCTGTATCTGCGCGGAGAGCATTCGCGTATCGACACGCTCTTTTCAATCATATTGGAGGATAGCTGATGCCATTGGACGCAGTATGCCTTTCTGCCCTGATCAAAGAGCTTGCGCCCGCCCTTGAGGGAGCGAGAATTGATAAGGTGCAGCAGCCGGAAAGGGACATTCTGCTCCTTTCGCTTTATACGCGGGACGGCAACCGCCGCCTTTTACTATCTGCTAAGTCCGGGGCGGCCAGACTCCATTTTACAGCCGCACGCATGGAAAACCCGGAGTCCCCGCCGATGTTCTGCATGCTGCTGAGAAAGCACATTGTGGGCGCGCGCATCACGGGCGTGACGCAGCCCACCTTTGAGCGGCTGGCGGCAATTTCATTGGATGTTCGGGACGAGCTGGGGGTCGCGTCACAAAAGCGGCTTATTATTGAGATGATTGGCCGAAGCGCAAACATCATCCTTCTGGATTCGGAGGCGAGGATCATCGACTGTCTCCGCCGCGTGGATTTCGGTGAGGACGCGTTTCGCAGGCTGCTTCCCGGCATGATCTACCGCATGCCCCCGAAGCAGGCGAAGCCCGGCTTTTTTGAGTTGGACGCCGCCGGGCGCCGGGCGCTTTACGAGGCTATGCCGGCGGAAATTTCGCCGGAGAAATGGATGATGGAGACATTTTCCGGCCTGTCCCCGCTGATCGTCAGGGAGATATGGCATCGCGCTGGGGCTGTGGAGCGGTTTCCGGAGGCGATGGACGCCTTTGCCGAAAGCGTGGCGGCGGGAGAGTTCACGCCGATCCTGCTCCGGGATGCCGGCAGGGCTGTGGATTTTTCCTTCATGCTGATTAATCAGTATGGGACAAACGTTTGCTGCGAGCCGCACCCGGATTTTTCGGCGCTCCTGGACGCCTTTTATTCCGGCAGGGATAAGGCCGAGCGCATGCGCCGCATATCTTCGGAGACGGTGAAAACCGTCAAAACCCTCCGGGACCGGCAGGCACGCAAATTGGCGCAGCAGCGCCGGGAGCTGGCGGATACGGCGGACAGGGAAGTCCTGCGCAGGCGCGGCGATTTGGTCACCGCAAACCTCTGGCGTATGAAAAAGGGCGACCGAAAGCTGGAGGCCGAGGATTTTTACACGGAGGGCAGTCCGGCGGTATCCATCCCCTTGGACCCTATGAAAACGCCCCAGCAGAACGCCGCAGCGCTGTATAAAGAATATAAAAAAGCCGCCGCCGCGGAAAAGCACCTGTCGGCGCTGATCAGGGAAGGCGAGATACGGCTATATTATCTGGAGAGTGTTCTGGACGTGCTGGCCCGCTCCGAAAGCGAGAGCGACGTGGCGGAAGTCCGCAGGGAACTGTTGGAGACAGGCGTTTTAAGCCCGAAGAAAAACGCAAACTCCAGGAAGGTTAAGAGGAGAGGTCCCATGCGTTTTGTGTCCTCCTCCGGGTATGAAATCCTCGTCGGCCGCTCAAATATCCAAAATGACGAGCTGACGCTGAAAACCGCGCGCAGGTCGGATATCTGGCTGCATACACAGCGCGTCCACGGCTCCCATGTAATCATCCGCACTTGTGACCGGGCGCCGGACAGCGAGACACTTGCGCAGGCAGCTTCCCTGGCCGCATATTTTTCACAGGCCAGGGAAGCGGGAAAGACGCCTGTGGACTATACGGAGGCACGGTTCGTGAAAAAGCCCGCCGGCGCCATGCCGGGGATGGTGATATATACCGGCCAGAGGACGCTGATGGCGGAGCCGGACGAATTGCTGGTTCAGAAGCTGGAAGCGGAATAATAAGAATGGGAGAGCGGATACGCTCTCCCATAGACTTATCTTTTGTTCAATACATCCATGGCGGCGACGAGGATAAGCGCGGCGTCCGCCCGGGTCAGCTCAGCGTCATATGCGCAGCCGTAGGGGATGATGTTGCACGCGGACAGGTTGGCCACGGATTGGCTGGCCCAAGCGGGGGCGCTTTCCGCATAGCGCGAAGCGGAGACATTCGTAAACGTCAGGATATTATCCAGCATTACGGAGGCTTCTGAGCAGGTTATGCAGGCCTCAGCGTCGAAGATAACGCTGCCGTTTCCGGGATAACCGCTGATGAAGCCGTCCATCAGCGCCGTAGCGACATAGGGCTTCTGCCAGGTGGGGATGTTGTCGTCGTCCGTGAAACCCGTGGACATGACTCCGGAAAGCATCTCCGTGCCGGCAAGCTGCATACACATGGCGAGGAATTCACCCCGGCTTACCTGACTGTCCGGGGAGAACACCATTGATGAGCCGATCTGCTCGCCGGTGAATATTCCGTTTTCTGCAAGGGTCACCGCCGCATAGTGGGCGGCGCTGCCGGTCATGTCGTCGTAGGTTGTGGCTGTGCGCTGTTTGGTAATCTTGATGATGACGGTCGCTTCCTGGGAACTGTTGCCCTCGGAATCGATTGCCTTATAGCCGAAATAGTCGCGGCCGCGTTTGTTCAGGTCGGGCGAGTAGACAAAGCGTCCGTCCGCGGTGAGTTCGACGCCGCCCTTGACCGGCTCCGTGGTAATTTCATAGATCAGCACATCGCCGTCAGGATCGATTGCGGAGAGCCTCCCGCCTACGGAGACGTTGCGGTAGGTAGTCAGCTCAAAGTTTTCTGCAACAGGCGCGGAATTTTGCGCGTTTGCCCCCAGCAGCGGCGAAAGGGCGGTAAGACATACCGCGATAGCCAGCAGCATCGCGCACACTGCAATTTTCATACGTGTACTCATTATAATTCCTCCATGCAAGTTGTACCAATATTTTGCGCGGGAGGATTTGGAAATATTCAAAGAAAAATAAAGAAATGGCGCGGAGGTGAACTCCGCGCCATTTCTGAAGGGGTATTTATCTTTGCAACCGGTTCTGTTTTCTGAAAAAATCCCGCGTGATCTTCACCACCACGCCCGAAAGGCCGACAAGCCCGATCAGGTTGGGGATTGCCATAAGCCCGTTCAGGGTATCGGAGATGTTCCAGGCAAGGGACAGATCCATCGTGGCGCCGACGATCACAATGCCCACGTAAATGATCTGGTAAAGCTTGATGCTCCCGGTTCCGAATACGTATTCAATGCAGCGCGTGCCATAAAGCGCCCAGCCAAGGATTGTGGAAAATGCAAACAGCGTAAGCCCGATGGCGATGATCAGGCTTCCCACCTTGTCGCCGAAAACCGTGGCGAAGGCCGCGACGTTCACGGCGGTGCTGCCTTTGACGCCGTATTCAAAAGCGCCGGTATCCATGACGCCGGTCATGAGAATGGGAAGTGCCGTGAGGGTGCAGATGACAATGGTGTCCACAAAGACCTCAAAGATGCCCCATACGCCCTGTTGGACAGGGCCGTCCGTGTCGGCTGCGGCGTGGGCAATGGGCGCTGAGCCGAGGCCGGCTTCGTTTGAAAACACGCCGCGCTTGAAGCCCCAGGTTATGCAGGTTTTGAGGGTTACGCCGGCCGCTCCGCCGACGACCGCCGAGGGGTCAAATGCGCCTTTGAAGATCATGGAAAAAGCAGAGCCGATATTGCCTATGTTTGCGAAGACAACAATCAATGCGGATACGATGTAGATGATTGCCATAAAGGGGACCAGCATTTCGGCAACGCTGCCGATGCGCTTAATCCCGCCCAGGAGGACAAGGCCCACAAGGGCCGCGATAATGATACCTGCAATCAGGTTGACTGCTGCGTCCGTTCCGACCATTGAAGGGATAAAGGCCTGTATGCTGGTGTTAATCGCGGAGGTAATGCTGCCCACCTGAACGGCGTTGCCGATCCCAAAGGCCGCCAGCGCGCCGAACAGGCTGAAAATGACAGCAAGCCATTTCCAGTTTTTTCCGAGGCCGTTGGTAATGTAGTACATCGGGCCGCCGACCCAGTCGCCCTTTTTATTCCGTTCCCGGTAGCGTAATGACAGGACGACCTCGGCATACTTCGTGCACATCCCGATCAGGGCGGAGACCCATACCCAGAATACCGCGCCTGCGCCTCCGAGGGTGATCGCAGCCGTGATGCCCGCAATGTTACCGGTGCCTACGGTAGCTGAAAGTGCGGTTGAAACGGCCTGAAAGGGCGTTACCGCGCCTTTGCCGGCCCTTTTCCGGTCAAACATTTTACCGAAGGTATTCCTCATCGCAAAGCCGAATTTCCGGAATTGCAGGAAACCGCACCGAATGGTGAGGAAAAGTCCGGTGCCAATGAGCAGGACCAGCATAGGCAGTCCCCATACGATGTTGTTGACGGCATCGTTGATGCGCGCTATGAATTCCATATAATTTCCCCTCTCGATTTTGTACATTCATCCGATTTTAAAAATGATAGCGTGATCCTGCAAAAAATGCAAGTCTTTTTTCCGATGTCCGGCCGTCAGGGCCGACGGGAGGAGGGACCGGTAGTTTTTCAATTGGATATTTGCGGGGTTTTCAGAATATTGTTGACTTGAAGGCGGGTTGTGGATAGAATATAAGAATTAAGGTATTGCATATTGTAGGATATTGGGGGATACACGAAATATGAACCAGACTAAAAAATATTTGGAACGCTTTGTGGGAGAGGGCCTTACTTTCGACGACGTTCTGCTGATACCGGGGGAAAGCTCGGTGCTTCCGCCGGACGTTGATCTTTCAACAAATCTGACCAAGACAATCCGGCTCAATACGCCGATCATGAGCGCTGCCATGGATACGGTAACGGAATATCGGATGGCGATAGCGATCGCCAGGGAAGGCGGAATCGGCGTCATCCACAAGAGCATGTCCATAGACCAGCAGGCTGAGCAGGTGGATATGGTCAAGCGCTCCGAGAATGGCGTGATTACCAATCCATTTTTCCTGGGGCCGGATAACACCCTGGAGGAAGCCGACGCCCTGATGGCGAAATACCGGATTTCCGGTGTGCCTGTGGTGAATACGGACGGCCGGCTCATCGGCATCATTACAAACCGCGATATGAAATTTGAAAACGATATGACCCGTCAGATCCGTGAGATTATGACTTCCCAGGGGCTTGTTACCGGCCGGGAAGGGACAACCCTTGACGAGGCGAAGGAGATCCTGCGCTGCCATAAAATTGAAAAGCTCCCCATAGTGGACGACAATTTCAGGCTTAAGGGACTTATCACGATTAAGGACATTGAAAAGGTCCGGAAATATCCCCATTCGGCAAAGGACAAAGCGGGCAGGCTCCTCTGTGCCGCGGCCCTCGGCGTCACGAAAGACGTTCTCGATCGGGCGGGGGCTCTGGCCGCCGCGGGCGTGGATGCCTTCGTGCTGGACAGCGCCCACGGCCATTCCAGGAACATTATCCGCAGCGTCGCAATCGTCAAAGAGCGGTTTCCGGATGTCCAGCTCATTGCGGGCAACGTGGCGACAGCCGCCGGCACCCGGGCGCTTATCGAGGCCGGGGCCGACTGCATCAAGGTCGGTATCGGCGCCGGCTCCATATGCACCACGCGAATTGTCTCCGGAATAGGCGTACCCCAGATCACCGCCGTCATGGAATCCGCGGAAATGGCGGATAAATACGGCATCCCTGTCATATCCGACGGCGGCATAAAATATTCCGGCGATATTGTCAAGGCTCTGGCCGCCGGGGCCCAGGTGGCCATGATGGGCTCAATGCTGGCAGGGTGCGAGGAAAGCCCCGGAGAAAACGAGGTTTTCCAGGGCCGTCAGTTCAAGGTATATCGTGGCATGGGCAGTATGGGCGCCATGGCCAAGGGCTCGGGCGATCGTTATTTCCAGTCCGGAACGCAAAAGCTGGTGCCCGAGGGCGTGGAGGGCCGGGTGCCTTACCGCGGGCCGGTTTCGGATACGATTTTCCAGATGATGGGCGGCCTGCGTTCGGGCATGGGCTACTGCGGCGCGCCGGATATCAAGACACTCCGCACAAAGACGCAGTTTGTGCGTATCACCAACGCGGGGCTGCGGGAAAGCCACCCCCACGATATCTATATCACGAAGGAAGCGCCCAACTATACGATGAACCCGCAGGATTAAGGCGATAGTATGAAAGAGAAGATTGAACAGCTAAAAGAATGGATTGCGGAAAGCGATAATATTGTGTTCTTTGGCGGAGCCGGAGTCTCCACAGAAAGCGGGATACCGGATTTTCGCGGCGTGGACGGGCTTTATAAGCAAAAGTGGCAGTATCCGCCCGAGACGATATTGAGCCATAGCTTTTTTGAACGCAATCCCGAGGAATATTACAGATTCCATCATGAGAAGCTGGCCATTGAAGGCGCAAAGCCGAATCAGGCGCACCTGCGCCTGGCCGAGCTTGAGCGCCAGGGAAAACTGAAAGCCGTGATCACCCAGAATATCGACGGGCTGCATCAGGCGGCGGGAAGCCGGAATGTGCTGGAGCTTCACGGCACCCTGCTGCGCGCATACTGCGCCAGATGCCGCAAACCCTATCCGGCGGACAGCATCAATCAATGCGCAGGCGTGCCGCGCTGCGACTGCGGCGGTGTGATCAGGCCGGATATCGTGCTGTATGAGGAGCGGCTTGACGACGATGTGATTGACAGGTCGGTCAGGGCGATTAGCGACGCGGATATGCTGATTGTCGGCGGCACGTCCCTGGGCGTATACCCGGCGGCGGGTCTGATCAATTATTACCGGGGGCAAAAAATGGTTCTGATCAATATGACTCCGACGCCATTTGACAATACTGCCAACCTGGTTATCCACGCAAAAATCGGAGAGGTATTTTCGCAGGTATGAGGAGGGTCGATGTCCTTGACGTAGGGTTTGACGATCTGGGGATGGCCGGGGCCGTGGACTCCGCGATGACCCTGATCGAAGCCCGCGGCGGACGGTATGTGGTCACGCCCAACCCGGAGATCGTCATGCTGGCCAGACAGGATGAAAAGCTGCGCCGCGCGCTGGACGGGGCGGCGCTTGTACTGCCGGACGGAATCGGGATCATCAAAGGCGCGAAAATATTGGGGACGCCGATGAAAGGCAAGGTGCCGGGGATTGATTTCGCCTCGGGAGTCATGGCGCGCCTGGCCGCGGCCGGTGGGTCCGTGTTCCTTTTCGGGGCCAGGCCCGGAATTGCGGAAAAAGCCGCTGCGGAGATTCTGGCAAGGCATCCTGGGCTGCGTGTGGCGGGCACATGCGATGGATATTTCTCCGAAGACGGGCCGATTGTGGAGAAGATTAACGCCGCCGCCCCGGATTTTCTGCTGGTTTGCCTCGGCGCGCCCAAGCAGGAATTCTGGATGGAGAAATACGACGGCCGGCTTAAGGTCGGGCTGATGGCGGGACTGGGCGGAAGTCTGGACGTTTTTGCCGGGGAGGTTCAGCGCGCGCCGGAAGGCTGGCAGAAGCTGGGCCTGGAATGGCTGTACAGGCTCATCAGGGAGCCGAAGCGAATCGGGCGCATGATGAAGCTGCCCCGGTTTAT
Organism: Clostridiales bacterium UBA5446; assembly: GCA_002427465.1. GTDB lineage: Bacteria > Bacillota > Clostridia > Oscillospirales > Oscillospiraceae > Scatomorpha. The sequence continues at coordinate 25,099 of DIRC01000045.1, forward strand.
TTTTGCGGCAATGGGAGAAAGAGGGAAAATCCATGGCGGAAAAGGGTAAACTTATTGTGTTGGAAGGCATTGACGGCAGCGGAAAATCGGCCCAATACCGCCGTCTCTGCGCAAGATTGGACCAGGAGGGAATACCCTTTCGCAATATCGTTTTCCCCCGTTATGACCAGGATTCCTCAGCATTGATTCGTATGTATCTGAATGGGGATTTCGGTGAGCATCCGTCGGACGTAAACGCCAACGCAGCCTCGATTTTCTATGCCGTGGACCGGTACGCCTCATATATGACCGACTGGGGAAGTGAATACAGAAACGGGCGGATGATCCTTTCGGATCGGTATACCACCTCCAACGCCGTGCATCAGGGGGCCAAGCTCCCCGATAGCGAGCTTCCGGCGTTTTTCGACTGGCTCTATGATCTGGAATATGTTAAGCTTGGCCTGCCGAGGCCGGATCTTGTCGTCTATCTGGATGTGGATGTGGAAACCTCTATGGCCCGCATGCGCCGAAGGCAGGAAAAGACCAACACCAAGGCGGATATACATGAAAAGGATGTGCATTATCTGGAAGCCTGCCTTAGAGCGGGCAAACAGGCGGCGGCGCATTATGGCTGGGTGCATGTGGATTTCATGAAAAACGGCGTAATTCGGGAGCTGGATGAAAA
>DIRC01000045.1:26006-45090 GCA_002427465.1 Clostridiales bacterium UBA5446
TTCGCGTCAGGGAGACGATCAAGGCATTCGATGAAGCGTATCTTGCCGAAAGCAACGCCGCTATCGAGCAGGCAGTGCTCTCACTGAACGAATTTCGCATGAGTGAAAGGGTTTTCACCTATTATTCCCAGGAGCGGGAGTGCGCCACGCGTAAAATCATCAGCGAGGCGCTCCGTGCAGGAAAAACCGTGGCGCTCCCGGTTGTGTACGGCGGAGGCAATATGGCTTTCGGGGAGTATTCCGGCAGCCTGAGGGACGGCGTCCTCGGCATTTGCGAGCCGGTTGCAGGGGCGCGCATCCTTGTCCCCACGGAAAGGGACGTCATGATCGTGCCGGCCCTTTGCTGTGATAAGGCGGGCTGCCGCCTCGGGCGCGGGGGCGGATATTACGACAGATATCTTGCGGACTGTCCCGCCGTTACGATTTGCCTGTGCCGTGAAAGGCTGCTGGCGGAAAAAATTCCGAAAGAATGGAACGATCTGACCGTCAATATCGTCATAACGGAAAAAGGGCCTATCCGTCTCTGAACAGACGGCCCAAATAAAACAGGGCCCCTTGCGGAGCCCTGCGAGATGATTTTGCTCTTTTACGCCGGCAGTTGCGTTAGCAGCAGCCGCAGTTGGTGCCACAGCCGCAGTTGTTGCCGCAGCCGCAGCCGCAGTTATTGCCTCCAAAGCCGCTACCGCAGCAGCAGAAGATGATCAGTATCAGGATAATGATCCAGAAGCAGCTGCCACTTCCAGTGTTGTTTCCGCAGAACATTATTTTTGACCCTTTCTCCGCGCAAATGTAATACACACGGTTCTCACCCCGCGCGGAAGGTGACACCAATAAAGATTCTTTAGTAGTGATCGGTGAAAGATTCTCCCACACCGTCTGTGCTATAATATGCCAACAGCGCTTAACACGTTACTTAGGAGTATTTTCAATGGCGGATGATTTTGATAAGCTCAATGAGATATTTGGCGTTAAACCTGAATCGCGGGAAGATGCCCTCGGAGACGAGGTTTCGAAGCCCGTAAGCAGGAAGTCCCGGCTCGAAAAGCTGGATGAAAAGCTTTATGATCCGCAAAAGCATAGGATCGCGGATGACGAAGAGCCGGAGGAGAGGGATTATATGCCCATCCGCGGCCGGCGGGACGGGAAAATCGGCTGCCTGGGCGGACTTATGTATTTTGTGTTCGTCGTGAGCGTCAGCATCATCCTCGCCTCTGTCGGATGGATGGCGGCCACAGATGTCCTTGCGCTCAATAAGAATCAGATGGTGGCCGAGATCGTATTGCCACCCTCTGCGTTCACGGAGAAAGAGGTGGATGTGGAAGAGGACGGGGAGGTGGTCGGCGCCCAAACGGTGCGCCTGGCCGATATAGATTATGTTGCCCGTGCCCTTAAGGACGCCGGAATTATTGAATACAAGCTGCTGTTTAAGCTGTTCTGCCAGATATCCAACGCCTCCCGGAAAATTGATCCGGGAACCTATGAGCTTTCAACGGATTTTGATTACCGGGCGCTGGTCAAGAAAATGCAGACGGGCTCCGGCGCCATGCTGACCACCAAGCTCACCTTCCCCGAGGGGTATACCATGGCCCAGATCTTTGAGAAGCTGGAGGAAAATAACGTCTGCAGTCAGAAGGATCTCTATGCCGCGGCCGCCGACTATCTCTACAACTACTCTTTCCTGGAGAATGCCGAAACCGGGGAATATACGAGACTGGAAGGCTACCTGTTCCCGGATACCTATGAATTTTATCAGGGAATGCAGGCCTCAAGCGCCATCAATAAATTCCTGGAGGCGTTCCATTCCAAGCTTACCGCGGATATGTACAAGCAGGCGGATAATCTTGGGATTTCCCTGCAAACGGCTGTTACTATTGCCTCTATGATCGAGGGCGAGGCCGCCAACGACGACGAGCGGGCGACGATTGCTTCGGTCATCTATAACCGTCTGGCCGCGGGAATGCCGCTTCAGATTGACGCCACGGTGCAGTATGCTCTGGAGGAGCGCAAGGAATTTCTGACCGAGGCAGATCTTCAGGTGGACAGCCCGTATAACACCTATCTCTACACGGGTCTGCCCCCCGGGGCGATCTGCAGCCCCGGTCTGGCTTCCCTCAGGGCGGCGCTGCAGCCGGCCAGCACCGGCTATTATTTCTACGCGCTGGATACCGAGACCCAGACGCACCGCTTCTTCGAGACCTATGAGGCGCAGCAGAATTTTGTCGCAGGGCAGGACTACTCGGGGTAAAAAGGCATTGACATGCCTCAAAAATGTGATAAAATCTTTTGCGATATCATAAATGCCATGAAGAAGCCAACCGGCGATTTGCGGGTATGAAGCGAGAGGGGGATGGTGCAAGCCCCTTATACCGGCCGCCGGGCGCCACTTTGGAGCTTCCCGCGATGAGCGGGACGGTTGGTCACCGTTATTATACCGTGTGAGATGCCTGCTCCATGCGGGATAATCAGGGTGGTACCGTGCAGATTTTTCTCGCCCCTGACGCTTGCGTCAGGGGCGTTTTTATTAAGGGTATTTCTGGAATACACCAATACGGAGGAAAACATATGGAAAAATTCGGACTTAATCAGCTGCGGGAAATGTTCCTGTCATTTTTTGAAACAAAAGGGCATCTTCGCCTGCCAAGTTTCTCGCTTATTCCCCAAAACGACCCGTCTTTACTGCTCATCAACTCCGGTATGGCGCCAATGAAGCCTTACTTTACCGGAGAGGTGGAGCCGCCCTGCCGCCGCGTGTGCACCTGCCAGAAATGCATACGCACGGGGGATATTGAAAACATTGGGAAAACGGCACGGCACGGCACGTTTTTTGAGATGCTGGGAAACTTCTCTTTCGGTGATTATTTTAAAAGCGAGGCCATTGCCTGGAGCTGGGAATTTCTCACCAGCCCCGAGTGGGTAGGCATTGATCCGGACAAGCTCTATCCGTCGATCTATCTGGACGACGACGAGGCGTTTGAGATTTGGAATAAGGAAATCGGGATACCGGCCGAGCGCATTTTCAGGTTCGGCAAGGCGGACAACTTCTGGGAGCATGGCACCGGACCTTGCGGCCCGTGCTCGGAAGTTTATTTCGACCGGGGCGAAAAATACAGCTGCGGCAGGCCGGACTGCACCGTCGGCTGCGAGTGCGACCGGTATATAGAGGTCTGGAACAATGTGTTCTCCCAGTTCAACAATCAGGGGGACGGCACTTACACCGAGCTGGCCACAAAGAATATCGACACAGGCATGGGCCTTGAGCGCCTGGCGGTGGTATGCCAGGGCGTGGATAGCCTGTTCGACGTGGACACGGTGATGAATATCACGGACAAGGTTTCGGAGATAACGGGCGCGACTTACGGAAGCAGCCATGCAACAGACGTTTCCCTCCGGGTAATTACCGACCATATCCGCTCGGCGACCTTCATGATCGGCGACGGTGTGCTGCCCTCAAACGAAGGGCGGGGCTATGTGCTGCGCCGCCTGCTGCGCCGCGCCGCGCGCCACGGCAAGCTGCTGGGCGTGAACGAGCCGTTTTTATATCGGGTATGCGATACCGTCATTCACGAAAACCGCGAAGCCTATCCCGACCTTTTGGAGAAGCAGAGCTATATCACCAGGGTCATCAAGACCGAGGAAGACAGCTTTGCCCGCACGATTGACGGCGGAATGCGGATTCTCGCGGAGCTTATGGAAGAGATGAAGGCGAAAAACGAGACCGTGCTGCCGGGGGCGGACGCTTTCCGGCTCTATGATACCTATGGTTTCCCCCTGGATCTTACGGAGGATATTCTGGCGGACGCGGGCATGGCTGCGGATACCGAAGGCTTCGGCGCCCTGATGGACGAGCAGCGGGAGCGGGCCAGAGCCGCCAGGGGCGACATGAGCGAGGCCTGGGCGGGGATTGATCTCGGCCTTGACAATACGCCCACGATGTTCCTGGGCTATGATACGCTGGAGGCTGGCGGAAAGGTGCTTGCCATGGTGGCGGAAAACGAGCTTTCCATGACCCTGCGCGCCGGGGAATCCGGGTTCGTGATTTTGGACAGGACTCCATTTTACGCGGAGATGGGCGGCCAGTCCGCCGATCACGGTGTGCTGAAGCTGGGAAACGCGGAATTCGCCGTGTCGGATGTCCAGAAGAACAAGGGCGGGAAGTACCTGCATCACGGGAAGATGATCTCCGGAGAGCTTTTGCTTGGTCAGGAAGTCTCCGCAAGCGTGGACGCTAGCCGACGCGCCGCCATTATGCGCGCCCACAGCGCCACGCATCTGCTGCATGCGGCGCTGATTTCCACCCTGGGCGACCATGTGCATCAGGCGGGTTCCCTGGTGGAGCCGGACAGGCTGCGCTTTGACTTCACCCACTTTGCGGCCATGACGCCGGAGGAAATCACAACGGTGGAACAGGCTGTGAATAACTCCGTTTTGGCGGGGGCGCAGGTCACCGTGCGCGAAATGCCCATGGATAAGGCTAAGGCCGAAGGAGCCATCGCGCTCTTTGGGGAGAAATACGGCAGCACCGTCCGGGTGGTGACCATGGGCGGCATTTCCATGGAGCTTTGCGGCGGTACCCATCTGGACGATATTGCCAAGGTGGGGCCATTCAGAATAGAAAGCGAGTTTTCCGTGGCCTCCGGTGTGCGACGGATTGAAGCGGTGACAGGCCGTGAATATATGAAGGAGACCGACGCGCTGCGGCTGACCGTCGCCCGGGTGGCGGAAACCCTGAAGGCTCAGCCGTCGGAGATCATCCATAAGGCTGAGAACACCATGGCGGAGCTGCGCGCCATGAAGCAGAAGCTGGAGCAGCTTCAGGATAAGATTCGCGCCGGAGAAACGGAGGGGATTCTGGCCTCCGCGCAAAATATCGGCGGGCTGAAAGCACTTGCCGTTAAACAGTCCGATGTCAGCGCGGACGGCCTGCGCCGCATGGGGGATATGATCCGGGACAGAGACCCGGATGTGGTGGCGGTTCTGGCCTCCGTGGAGGGGGAAAAAATCACTTTCCTGGCCGTATGCGGGAAAAACGCCGTCGCAAGGGGCGTGAAGGCCGGGGACATCGTCCGCCGTGTCAGCGAGATCTGCGGCGGCAAGGGCGGCGGCCGGCCGGATTCCGCCATGGGCGGCGGCAGGGACCTGCAAATGCTTGACAAGGCGCTGGCCCAGGTTCGGGTTATAGTCTCGGAAAAGCTGGGCATCACAAATCAGTAAGGAGGAGACAGCGTGTCAGATTGTATTTTCTGCAAAATAGCAACCGGTGAAATTCCTTCCGCCTGCCTGTGGAACGATGAGCGCGTATTCGCTTTTCGTGACATTAATCCCCAGGCGCCGGTGCATTTTCTGGTGATCCCGAAGGCGCACATCCCGGGCGTTTCGGAAATCACCCCGGAAAACTCCGAGGTGGTTGCAAAATGCTTTGAGGTTATTGCAAAGCTGGCGGAGCGGGAAGGGCTTCGGGGGGGATACCGGGTCATATCCAACTGCGGTCCGGACGCCGGGCAGACAGTTAACCATCTCCATTTCCATGTTCTTGCCGGAACGAAAATGGCCGAGAAAATGGTCTGAGCCGCCGCGCCGTGCGTAAGCTGGTGAACGCGGCGATGGCTTATACCGCCGCACTCGTAATTGCACATTATGTGTTGCCGCACGGCTGGCTTTTGATCTGTGCCGCCGTGCCGGCTGCGCTGTCCCTTCCCGCCCTGGCGCTGCGCGGGAATTTACGGGTTCGGGCGATGATTTTGCTGCTCTCATCCGCCGTGGGATTTCTCTGGTATTGGGGTTACGGCGCGGCTTTTGCCGCGCCCGCCGAAGAACTTGCCGGCCAGACGCGTTATGTAACGGCGCGGGTCACGGATTACGGCGCCGACAAAGGGAATTACTCTGTGGTTTATGTACGGCTTGAGGAGGCAAATCTGCCCCGCGCCAAGGTTGCGGTATATGATTTTTACGGTCATATGCCGCAACTGTCGCCGGGGGACATGATCCGGGCCGAGTTGTCCTTCTCCACGGCTTCCGAGAGCTACGGGGAGGTCACGGACGTGTATTCTTCCAGGGGGATTTTCGTCCGGGCAAGCCTGGAATCTAAGCCGGAAAACCTGGGCCGGGCCGCATTTTCCTTTTTGTACTTCCCAAAGGTCATAGCCGAATGGGTAAGAGAGGCGACCGGCGCGGTGTTTTCAGGGGAGACGCGGGCTTATATGGAGGCGCTGCTCATCGGTAGCAACGGCGGACTTTATCAGGACAGGCCGCTCTATAACGCAATTACCGGTTCCGGTATCCTCCACACGGTTGCCGTGTCCGGGATGCACCTGGCGTATCTGTGGGGATTTCTCAGCCTTATTCTGACCAATAAACGCATGGTCATGACCCTGGGGATTCCGGCTGTCTGGGTGTTTGCGGTGATGGCCGGATTTACTCCATCGGTTGCGCGGGCGGCGTTCACCCTGACCATGGCGGCCGTCGCGCCGCTGCTGCGGCGGGAAAACGACGCGCCGACTGCTCTGTCCGCCATTCTGCTTATTTTGCTGCTTGAAAATCCGTTTGCCGTGGGCAGTATCAGCCTGCAGCTTTCGTTCAGCGCAATGGCGGGAATCCTGCTTTTATCCGGTCGAATCAATTCCTGGCTAAACTCAGTGTGGAAAAGACCGGAGAATAAGCCGGCGGTCATCCGCCGGTTTATCATCGCCTCCCTTTCGTCCACTCTTGGCGCGATTATCCTTACCACCCCCGTCGGCGCACTGCATTTCGGCGCCGTTTCCTTGGTGTCGCCGCTGACAAACCTGCTGGTTTTATGGGTGATCCCTTTCAGCTTTATCGGGGGATATGCAGCGGTGTTTTTGGGCGCCGTCCTGCCGCCCCTGGGCATGGCGGCGGCTTGGCTCGTGTCCATTTCCGTCAAATACATCATTTTTGTGGCAAAGCTGCTGTCCTCTCTGCCTTTTGCCGTCATTTATACGGCCAACAGCCTGACGGGATGGTGGCTGATCTTTTCTTATGCGGTGTTTCTGTATGCCTGGTGGAGAAAGGGTAAGGCCCGTTTCAGGCCGCTTGTGCCGATATCGGTATCCGTTACCGCCCTTGCCGTCCTGCTGGCGGCGACAGCGGTTTACTACAATTCGGGCGCGTTCGTTACCGCCATCGACGTGGGGCAGGGCCAGTGCCTGGCGGTGTTCCAGGGCTGCAATACCGTTCTCATCGATTGCGGCGGAGGCGGAAAATGGCGAAATGCCGGGGACACGGCGGCGGATTATCTGATCGCTCGCGGCAGGACGCGCGTGGATATGCTGGTGCTGACCCATCTGCATGCGGATCACGCCAACGGCGTGTCGGCGCTGATGTCACGGATGGACGTGCGGTATCTGGCGCTGCCGGCGGACGCGGAAGACGAAGACGGGCTGGTCGGGGAGATCATTTCGGCGGCCCTGCGCAGCGGGACGGAGATCATGTATGTCTCCGAGGATACGGACGCGGCTGTCGGCGGGATTTCCCTCCGGCTTTATGAGCCCCTGGGGGCCGGCGACCTGAACGAGCGGGGAATCATCGTTATCGCCAGCGTCGGAGACTATGATATGCTTGTGACGGGAGATGTCAACGTTGCGGTGGAAAGGCTGCTTGTGGATTCCGCGGCGCTTCCCGACTTCGAGCTGCTGGTGGCGGGGCATCATGGTTCAAAATACGCCACGTCCTATGAACTGCTGGATGCGGTCAGGGCGGAAACCGCGATCATTTCCGTGGGCTATAATAACTACGGGCATCCGACACGGGAGGCGCTCTGGCGGTTATCCGCCTACGGAATGACGGTATTTCGAACAGATCAGATGGGAACCGTAACCTTAAGGATAGATAAAAATGGCTAAAAAAAATGAAAAACTGAATTATCCGGCGCTTATCCGGGAACTGGCGGAAACGGGGCCGGCCAGGATTTATATTCTGTCCGGGCCGGAGGATTACCTGCGCGAGCTTTTTCTGAAGGAGATCAAAAAACAGTGCCTGACCGGGGTGGAGGACGACTTCAACTATCACAGGATGGACGGGCCTTCCCTGGACATGTCGGCGTTTGCCGACGCCCTTGACGTCCTTCCGTTTGCAGCCCCGAGGACGCTTATTGAGATCCGGGGGTTTGACGTGAACAGGTGCCGGGATGCGGAGGCCGACAGGCTGAATGCCATCCTGGCGGACGTTCCCGACTATGCCACAGTGGTTTTCGTCCAGAACGCCGACTATGAGGTGGACTGGCGTCTCAAAGCTGCAAAGAGCATAAAAAAACACGGCCAAGCCGTGAATTTTGCCTCTCAGGATCAGAAGCAGCTGCTGCCCTGGATAAGACGCCGCTTTTTAGCCCTGGGCAAAACCATCGCGCCGGATGCCGCGATGCAGCTGATTTATATGAGTGGGGAGCTGATGAGCGGCCTCATTCCTGAAATTGAGAAAATCGCGCTGTCGGTTGAGGCGGACACGATAACGGCGGACGATGTGGCCCGATATGCCCACAGCATACCCGAGGCGCGGGTTTTTGACATGACCGACTGCCTTGCCGCGAAGGATTACGACGGCGCAGCCCGGCTGCTGGCCGAGCTTACGGCATCCGGGGAGGAGCCGGTGAAAACCGTTGCGATTATCGGCGGCCAGATGCGGAGGCTTTACGCGGCACGCCTGGCCATCGAGGAAAAGCTGGGGTCGGCTTATGTGGGCGAGGTCTGCGGGATCGGCTATGAATTCATCATCAAAAAGCTGATGGCCGCTGCCCGGGGATTCACCTTGCCGCAGCTTCAGCGGGCGGTGAGACTTTGCGCGGAAACGGACTATGCCATGAAGAGCAGCTCCGCAGGCGACTCGGAACTCCTGAAGGATCTTTTCGTCAAACTGGCCGTGGGGGAAACGGAATGATCAGCGTGCGCGAAGTCATCGTCGTCGAGGGGCGGTACGACCGGAATGTCCTGTCCCAGGTGTTCGACGCGGTGATTATAGAGACAGGCGGGTTCGGCATATTCAACGATTCGGAAAAACTTTCGCTGCTGCGGAGGATTGCCCGGCAGCGCGGCCTGATTATTCTGACCGATAGCGACGGGGCCGGATTCGTGATCAGGAATTTTCTCAAAGGAGCCATTGATCCCGCCCTGATCAAAAACGCTTATATCCCCGACATTCCCGGCAAGGAGCGGCGAAAGCGCGCGCCTTCGAAGGAGGGTAAGCTGGGGGTGGAAGGTATGCAGGCCCAGGTGCTTATAGACGCCCTGAGCCGCGCGGGCGCAACCATGATCAGCGGCAGCGGCAAATCCGGGCGCGCCATCACAAAGGCGGATCTTTATGCCGCAGGTCTGTCCGGCAGACCGGATTGCGGGGAAAAAAGGAAAGCTCTTTTAAAAAAGCTTGACCTTCCCGAACACCTTTCCGCCAACGCGATGCTGGATGTGCTCAACGCGCTGTATGACAGGGAGAGCTTCCGCGACGCGGTCACTGGCATTGAAAATCTTCGATAATTGCTCCGCCCAGAACCGCCAGAAGCAAAAGCCCCTGGGGAAGACGGTAAAGCTCGTCGGCCAGCAAATATGTAGTATAGGTTTTTTGTGTCATGCCGCCGGCGTCCACCAGCAGGACGAAGGCGCAGAACAGCATCACGCAGGAGATCAGCAGTGCCCGGATCAGGATTTCCCAGGACAGGTCGCACATGGAGAGTATTCGCCGCAGAAGTCTCATTTTTGTCACCTCCCGTCCATTCTAATGGACGGACCTTAAGGGCGACAATGCTTAATATTTTCCAGTGATGAAAAGAAGCCCTGCCTTTCACTTTTTTGTGGCAAGATGTTACAGGCCATGGTATAATAAGCGCTGCGAACTTTCTGCGAACTTGCTGCGAACTTATTATACCAAAATTGCGAAGCAATTGTGGTATAATATGTCATCACTTTCGGTTGCCCCGACAGGGGCGAGAAAATGGGCTTCGCAATCATGGTATAATGCGTCATACGCAGTCAATGCCCGCATGCGAGCATGAGCACACTAAGGGATACGTCGTGCTCCTTTAAATTTTGCGCAGTATTGAAGATGGAGGGAGATATATGAAATGTCCGTTCTGCGGATTTTCAGACAGTAAGGTCATTGATTCCCGACCGGCGGAAGAGGGGGCCACCATACGCCGCAGGCGTGAGTGCCTGGCCTGCCAAAAGCGGTTTACAACCTATGAGATTATAGAGCGTATGCCGTTGGTGGTGATCAAGAGGGATGGCAGCCGGCAGACATTCGATAAGGTCAAACTGATCAACGGTATGGTCAGGGCGTGTGAAAAACGGCCTGTCCCGCTTTCCGCGCTGGAGTCGATTGCCGACGATATCGAGCAGGAACTTCAGAGCTCGCTGGAGCGTGAGATCAGCACGGCCGAAATCGGCGAAATGGTCATGGCCCGCCTAAAGGATGTGGACGAGGTAGCTTATGTCAGGTTCGCTTCCGTTTACCGCTCCTTCAAGGACATCAATACTTTTATGGAAGAACTGACCAAGCTTCTCCGCAGCAAAAACTAAAAAATGCTGCCCAGTGTCGGGCGCTCCATGCCCACAAGCCCTTGCAGATGCGCCATCACCTTTTCCGTGGAGCCGACGGCGCTTTCGGTGTCGCGGGCCTTTACATCGCTGAGCAGATCGTAAAAGGCGTCGGTGGCGCTGTCGATTTCCGAATGCCGGATAAAAATATGGGTGTAGCCGTCGGCGGCGATCCATCTGTCAATGGCCCGGCGCAGGCTGGCTTCAGCATCTGTGAACTGTCCGGCTTCCATGCAGGCGCGGGATAGAATGACTTCATCTTCAAGCTCGCCCACGAACCTGTCCAGCCAGTAAACATTGTAGTACGAGGCTGCCAGCAAAAGAATCAGCAGCGTCCCGGCGATTAGTTCCTTTTTCATTTTTTCTGCTCCTTCGCCGCGTAATAGATATTGCCGGCTTTGTCCAGCATCAGGAGGTAGACTTCTTCCGGGCTGCCGGCTCCCTTCTTTTTAAGTTCCTTCTTCAGCCAGTTTTCATCGCGCCCAAGCAGTTTGAGATTGTGGCTCATCACGATTCCATTATTGATTATGATAGACGGATAGCCGTTCTTGGGCGGGGAAATGTTCATATCCTTTGCCGATACCGGTTTGGACTCGGGATAAAGCATGGCGTTGACCTGACCGCTGGTTTCCAGGATGGCATACTCCACCAGCGCGATATCCATGATGCTGTTATTGCGCAGCTCCTCGGTGAGCTCATCCAGCGTAAAGCGGTTTTTTTTCATCTCGGCCTGATTGATTACGCCGTTTTCGATGAGGAAGCAGGGTCGGCCGAAAAGCAGGCTGCGCAGCTTGACGCTTTTCATGGCGGCGCCGGACAGCAGCACTTCGCAGCAAAACAAGACGATGATGGGCAAAAGGCCGTTTAGCAGCGGTATTCCGATATCCTGCAAAGGGTGCGAGGCCAGGTCCGCTATTAGGACGGCCACCACCAGCTCTGGCAGCTCAAGCTCTCCAAGCTGGCGTTTTCCCATGAGACGCATCGACGCCACCAATGCAAAATATACTATGAGTGTGCGAAAAAACACGATTGCCAATATACCACCTCCATTCTTAGTTATGATTTCCTGTTTGACCTGTTTTATTAGCGGCGCCGGAGGCGTAAATACAGGCCAGCGCAGACCTGGGATGTTTGTGCAAATATGATACCAACTGGAGTGATAGTATGAAATTTACGAAAATGCACGGGTGCGGAAACGATTACATCTATGTGAACTGCTTGAAGGAAAAGGTGCCGGAAAAGAGCCGGCCAGATCTTTCCCGCAGAGTTTCCCACCGGAATTTTGGTATAGGGTCGGACGGCCTGATTTGCATATGCCCGTCGGATAAAGCCGACTTCAAAATGGATATGTACAATGCCGACGGCTCCAGCGCCCAGATGTGCGGCAACGGCATCCGGTGCCTGGCCAAATATGTGTTCGAGCGCGGGATGACGGATAAGACCAGGCTTGACATTGAAACGGGCGCGGGGATAAGAACCGTCTGGCTCAATATCAAGGATGGGGTCGTGGTTTCTGTGCGGGTCTGTATGGGCGGGCCGGAATTTTCCCCGGAGAAAATCCCGGTGTTAGCCGACGGCAAAGACTTTATCAACAAGCCCGTCGAAGTGGCCGGGATTGTATGGAATGTGACGGCGCTTTCCGTGGGTAATCCCCATGCAGTTGTATTTGTGGATAATGTCGATTGGCTGGATCTTCAGACGATCGGCCCGCTTTTTGAAAACAACCCGCTGTTCCCGGAGCGCATCAACACGGAGTTTGTTCAGGTTATCGACCGGGGCACACTTAAGCTGCGCGTATGGGAGCGGGGCAGCGGCGAAACGCTGGCCTGCGGGACGGGGTCCACGGCGGCACTGGCCGCGGCCGTCGTCTGCGGGAAAAGCGACAACAGCGCAAAGCTTATTTTGCGGGGCGGCGAACTGCTGATAGAATGGGATCGGCAGGACGGCCAGATCTATATGACCGGCCCCGCCGACTATGTATGCGAAGGCCGCCTTCTACCGTGAATAAGAGGTGCGTATGATTAAAATAAACGAAAATTACAGCAGGCTTCCGGGCGATTACCTCTTTGCGGAAATCGCGCGCCGCACGGCGGCGTTTGCCGCGCAAAACCCGGACAAATCCCTCATCAAGCTGGGAATAGGCGACGTGACGCGGCCTCTTGCACCCGCCGTTGTCGAGGCAATGAAAAAGGCGGCCGACGATATGGCCCGACCGGAGACGTTTTATGGCTACGGGCCGTATGAGGGCTATGATTTCCTGCGCGGTGCCATCGTGGAGAACGAGTATGCGCCGCTGGGCGCGTCCGTATCCGCCGACGAGGTGTTTGTTTCGGAAGGCGCCAAGAGCGATTGCGGGAATATCGGCGACATTTTTTCATCGGACAATATCGTGGCCGTCTGCGACCCGGTGTACCCAGTATATGTGGACGTCAACGCCATGGCCGGAAGGGCGGGGGAGTGGGACGGCGGCAGATGGACAAAAATTGTCTATATGCCCTGCGTGGCCGCAAACGGCTTTATTCCCGAGCTGCCTGAAACCGTGCCGGACCTCATCTATCTTTGCTTTCCGAATAACCCCACGGGTGCGGCGGCCACCAAAGCGCAGCTGAAAACATGGGTGGACTATGCCAACAGGCATGGCTCGGTGATCCTATACGACGCGGCCTACAGGGCCTTTATCTCCGATCCGGAGCTTCCGAGATCAATCTATGAGATTGACGGCGCCCGGGAGTGCGCCATCGAGATTTGCAGCTATTCCAAAACCGCCGGGTTCACCGGCACGCGCTGCGGATGGACGGTGGTTCCCAAATCCCTGGTGCGGGGCGGCGAATGTCTGAACGGCATGTGGCTGCGCCGCCAATCCACGAAATATAACGGCACTTCGTATATCATTCAGCGCGCGGCGCAGGCCGTGTATTCGGAAGAGGGGAAAAGGCAGGTCGCGGATACCGTGGCCTATTACATGGAAAACGCCGGGATTATCCGAAAGGAGCTGATGGCGGCCGGGCTGTCCGTCTGCGGCGGAGAGAATTCTCCCTACATCTGGTTCGGAACGCCGGAGGGCGTCGGCTCGTGGGCCTTCTTTGACCGGCTCCTCCATGAGGCAAATGTAGTTACCACGCCCGGGGCGGGCTTCGGGCCTTCCGGTGAGGGCTATATCCGGCTCACCGCGTTCGGCAACGCTGAGAACACAAAAGAGGCCTTGAGGCGCATCAAGAATATCCTGTGATCATGCCTGCCGGCAGGCATTTGCCCGCCCGGAAAACGGGCGGGCAAAGAATGATTGACGACATCCCCGGCCGCTCACCGTGAATAGCGATTTCCGGGATATTTGGAGGAATAACATGTCAAAATATTTTGGAACAGACGGTTTTCGCGGCGAGGCCAACAAGGCGCTCACTGTTGACCATGCCATCAGGATCGGACGTTTCATAGGTTGGTACTATGGAAAAGAACACAGGGCAAAAGTGGTTATCGGCAAAGATACGCGGCGCTCCAGCTACATGTATGAATGTGCGCTTGCGGCGGGGCTTACCGCTTCCGGCGCGGACGTTTACCTGCTTCACGTCACGACCACCCCAAGCGTATCCTATATCGCGCGCACGGAGGATTTCGACTGCGGGATTATGATCAGCGCCAGCCATAATCCATACTACGACAACGGGATCAAGCTTATCAATTCCCTTGGGGAAAAGATGGAGGAAAGCGTCCTGTTAATGATCGAGGCCTATCTGGACGGCGAACTGGGCGAGCTTCCGTATACCGCCGGGGCGGACATCGGCCGGACTGAGGATTATTCGGCGGGGCGGAACCGGTACATCGGATATCTGATCAGCTTGTCCCGATACGCCTATAAGGGCATGAAAATCGGTCTCGACTGCGCGAACGGAAGTACGTGGATGATCGCAAAGAACGTATTCGACGCGCTGGGGGCCGATACCTATGTGATCGGCAACCGGCCCAACGGCGTCAACATCAATGTGGATTGCGGATCGACCAATATGAGAGCCCTTCAGGCGCTTGTCATGGAAAACGGGCTGGATGCGGGATTCGCCTTCGACGGGGACGCGGACAGGTGCCTGGCGGTGGATGAAAAAGGCCGCTGCGTCAGCGGTGATGAGATTATGTATATGTGTGCAAGGTATATGAAGGAGCAGGGGGAGCTTGAGACCAATACTGTCGTCACGACGGTGATGTCGAACTTCGGGCTCTATCAGGCTCTGGATAAAGCGGGCATCAGGTATGAAAAAACCGCTGTTGGCGACAAATATGTCTGGGAGAACATGCGTGCCAACGGGCATGTGATCGGCGGCGAGCAGTCCGGGCACATCATTTTCTCAAAATTCGCCAATACCGGAGACGGTCTCATCACGGCCATTAAACTCATGGAGGTGATGATTGAGGCCAAGTCCACGCTGTCTAAGCTTACGGAGCCGGTGACGATCTACCCTCAGGTGCTCAAAAACGTCGCCGTTATCGATAAAGACGCGGCATTGACGGACGGCGCCGTCAGGCGTGCGGTTCAGGCCGCGGAGCGTTCCCTGGGAGAACGGGGACGAGTTCTGCTTCGCAAGAGCGGAACGGAGCCGCTGCTGCGGGTCATGGTTGAGGCCCCGACCCATAAAGAATGCGAGCAAAACGTGGACGCCATCATTGAAGCGATGGGCGTTTCGGGACATTTGGCGGAGGTGATATGATGCTTGGAACAGAAGCTCTGCTGGATCTGACACGGACGATAGCGGCGGCGCTATTTGCCGGCAAGAAATACCCGTGGGAGATTCTGGGCGACATCGGCGAATTTATCCGCGCCCTGGGGCCGACGCTGCCCGCCGGGGAATTTGATCATCCAAAAGAGGATGTATGGATTGCCAGGGACGCCAAGGTCTATCCCTCCGCGTGGATAGACGGCCCCTGTATCATCGATCATGAGGCGCAGGTGAGGCATTGCGCCTTTATACGTGGCGATGCCATTGCGGGGCGCGGCAGCGTTGTGGGCAATTCCACCGAGCTTAAGAACTCCGTGCTTTTCGACGGCGTCCAGGTACCGCATTATAACTACATAGGAGATTCGATCCTGGGGTATAAGGCGCACATGGGCGCCGGCTCGATTACCTCCAACATCAAGAGCGACAAGAGCCTGATTGCCGTCATGTATGGCGCGGAGCGGATCGACACCGGCAGAAAAAAGTTCGGCGCGGTACTGGGAGACGGCGTGGAAGTCGGGTGTAACAGTGTTCTGAACCCGGGAACTGTGATCGGGCGCAACACGATCGTCTACCCCGTATCCGGCGTGCGCGGCGTTATACCGGAAAACTGCATCTATAAAAGCGCCGGGGACATTGCGCCCAGAGTATAGCTACGTAAAAATTCAGACCCCTTCGGCCTGCGCCGAGGGGGTCTTCTTTTGGCAATTACACGAGGCTTTTGTAATCTTCAGGCTCGCCGCAGCTGTTGGGCGGGAAAAACTCTTCCACAGGGAAGCGGATGCGCGCAAACATCGTGCAGGGGTCATCTTCGGTCGAACCCTGGCATTCCTTTTCGGGGACACAGTAATCGTAAGCGGGAATGAGGAGTTGAGTGCTGCGCTGGAGCCTCACGATGGAAAACTGACCGAGCGTAACATAGAGCCGCCTGCGGGTTTCCGTCGTTATGGGCGCCTCTTCGAAGCACCTGGTAATGCTTTCGGGAATAACCCTGGCCTCGGCTTCGTCGCAGACGCAGCAATCGGAATCGGTGATTTTCATGTGCAGGGCGATGGGATCAACCGCCTCCACCTCGGCGATCGGCATGGACTGGCCGGCGGGGCACGCGCAGGAGTCCGAAGAGAAAGTTTTGACTCCTCCGGTTCCGCCGCAGAGCATGACGCGTTTGTCGAAAATGCACAGGCCGACGACCGTGTGTCCGCCGGGGAAGGTCTCACCCGTTACCTTGTAAAAGTATGTGATATCAATCGTATAGTAGCCCCTGTTGAAAGTGATGGCCTCGACCTTCACGTCAGCATACAGCAACTCCGCCGAGCGGGGGCGGACGCTGAAGGCGGTATCTATGTAATATTGTGAGCCTGGGGTTGGGTAAACTCTGAGATCCTCAATGCAGTCTTTGTCTAAGGACTGACATTGATATAGGGAAAAGGATATTATAAAAGATAAACGGAAATGGAAAAACCCATGGGCTTACTATTTTTAGGCTTTGAATAATCGATGCGCTCAATAACCGTTTTCAGCAGCCTGTTCTTTTCGCCGGGGACCAGCGCAGGGTACAGGGACAGGACGTCTTCAAGCTGTTCGGCGGTTCTGCGCGTAATACGCGCCTTGGCGCGTTCTATGTCCTTCTCCAGCTCGTACCGCCGTTCCAGAAGCACGGATTTTTCGTTTTCCACAGCTTCCAGCCGCTGGCGGAAGGTATCACGGTCATAGGTTCCGTCCTCCAGAAACTCGTACAGCCGGGGCAGGCGCGCATCCAGTTTGGAAAGCTCCCTGACAGTAAAATCCAGAGCGGTCAGGAGCGGGGAGATGTCAGGCGGAGCAGCGCAAAGGGCCTGCAGCCGGAGCGTGGACAGCTTGCTTTCTATGACCTGTATCAGCCGGCCCTCAATATACTCCATTTTAGCGGAAGCGCAGCATTGATTTTTAATACAGTAGAGATATGGAATATCATCTTTTCCGGCGCGGATCTGCTGCATTTTTTGGCCGCAGACGGCGCAATAGACGAGGCCTGAGAGCGGGTTGGAAAGACGCTTTGGGTTGGTGGGGGGGATTGCCCGGTCTTTTCGTATGCGCTGGACGGACTCCCACTGCTCCCGGGAGATAATGGCCTGATGCCTGCCCTCCGCAAGCTTCCATTGGTCCTGGGGCATATAGACCACATGGTGCTTGTCGTTTCCATGTGTACCGGGCTTGAAATGCCGGACGCGATTCCAGGCCACGAGACCGATGTAGGTAGGGTTTTTTAAAATTTCCCGGACGGTGCTGGCAGACCAATGGGCATTGCGGCGGGGAACGCTGCCGGCGGAGTTGAGTTCCCGCGCGATCAAATAAGACCCTATCCCCGCCTGGTAGCGGTCGTACATCATTCGGATGAAAACGGCTTCTTCTTCAACGATTTCCAGTGTGGGAAGCTTATCAACGACGATTTTCCGGTAGCCATATGGAGGGTTGGCGATATATCCGCCGGACTCGATGGTCTGCATCAGGCCGCGCCGCATGCGCTTGCGAATCATTTTATATTCGCGCCGCGCCATAAAGGCCTTGAATTCCGTCAGTTCCTCGTCCATTTCGTCGGAAAGATTATATGTCTTGTCCGGAGTTACAATCAGCGTTTCCGAGTATCGGAAAGCGTCGAGAATTATGCCCTGATCAGCCATGCCGCCGCGGCCGAGGCGGTCAATGTCCATGCACAGCACGGCGGCGTAGCGTCCGGCGTTGACGCCTTCCAGCAGTTGCAGCATCTGAGGGCGCGCGTACAGACTTTCACCGGATACGACCTCCTCGAACACGTCGGTAACAATGATTTCTTTTTTTGCAGCAAGCTCAACCAGTGTTGCTCGATGCTTGGCCAGCACTTCCTCGGTGCTGGCCTGCTCCTCGGCCCGGCTCTTGCGGAGATACATGGCGTTCGGCATAGGCGGCTCCTTTCCTTTGGTCTAATACATCATAAGAATTTGCGCTGTGCAATAGAAGTGGGATCAAACATAAAAATAATTGCGTTGCGCTATTGGCAGCATCCGATACATAGTATATGAGTTAGCCATAAATTGCGTGGTGCAAAACAACGGGGGTGAGAAATATAGTAATCAGTGCGCCAAAAAATTGACAATATAAGGCCTTCCACGTTGAATGAAGCGGGGAATCTCAGAAGTACTTGGGATTACCCTTTGTGAGTTCGGCGTGTTTTTTTTGCTCCCGAATTGCGCCAAGTTGAAAAGCGTCACCCGGCCCGGGCATATCAAAGGTCCGTGCTGCCCGGTTTGCCGCGAGGTAGAGAAAACACATACAAGCCGAATGAGGCCAGGCCGTCGGCGCATAAGGTTGAGCGGGAGGGGAGCGGCATGAAAGAGCAAATTACATATCCGGTCATCACCCGCGAAGATACGGAGGACGGGTGGATCATGACCTTTGACCATGGCCCAAAATTGGGCAAGGGGACGGCGCTCGTGCAT
Source organism: Clostridiales bacterium UBA5446 (assembly GCA_002427465.1). Lineage (GTDB taxonomy): Bacteria > Bacillota > Clostridia > Oscillospirales > Oscillospiraceae > Scatomorpha. Next base: position 44,700 of record DIRC01000045.1, read on the forward strand.
CGTGGGACTCGGGACGACGACGCGCGGGCCGAGCTGAAGCGGTTCTTGGCTTCTTTGGGGTATGCGCTGGCGGAGGGGTAATGCATGACAGACATTATATGCTGTTGCCATTGCGGGGCGGAGATCATTTTCATCAGCACGCCGGCCGGGGCAGTGCGCCGCCAAACCGTGCCCCTATAGCCGGTCTTTCGAATCCGGACGCTTTAAACAGACTTTTTCTGTCCATAAATAGGAGCGAAATTTGAAACCTGAGCTCAAAAAACGGGGGGGAAAAACCGCCGGAAGCGCCGATAAATAAAGAAAATCCCGCAGCCCTTAGGGCTGCGGGATTTTTTTTGCTTGGAGCGGGTGAAGGGAATCGAACCCTCGTATTCAGCTTGGGAAGCTGATG
>DIRC01000045.1:45251-50908 GCA_002427465.1 Clostridiales bacterium UBA5446
TATTCAGCTTGGGAAGCTGATGTTCTGCCATTGAACTACACCCGCAAATCCACTGATATTTCAAGACTTTTTCAGCTTTCCAGCTCTTGCCGTCGTCTGAAAGTGCAGCGTCGGTGCAACGTGAGAGGTAAAACAAAGCATATAGGAGCCGAAGGTATTATTAATTCATTCTTGTCGCTTGGTCATAATAGCACACACGCCGGAAGGGTGTCAAGCCCCCCGGCGTGAATTTCTATGCAGCGCAACGCGGGATATCGTTTGCCTTCCCACCTGGGGCCAATAGGTAAAGTAAGAGCCGCTACACAGATATAAAAGTGCAGCGGCTCAATTCCGAGATAAGGTAGATTTTGTTGGGTATAGGAAAAGTTAATGCCAAAGGCATTGCTCACAACCCTACCAGACATATAATCCGTACATTAAAGTAAACCCATTAGAGTAAACACGATAATTCCAAAACTAACACAAGCTAAAATAGTATATCTTGATGTTATATCATCATTTTGTGCTTTAATTGCTTTTATTAAAAATGCAGGAAATGCCGCACCCATTATCATGCTAATCAATTTCATGTAAAATATCATCGTCACGTTACTCCTGTTATATGAATTCGCTCTTCGAACGTAAAAATCAACTGCTGCCGTTTCAAAAGTATTTTGCCCGGCAGTCTATCCGACGGTCGTCAGGATAACACCCTTGGCCGCAGCGGAAATCCGCGCCGTTCTCCCAGACCATGATTTTAATGGTTCCGCTTCCGGATGTTAATTCGTCCAGCGAAAAACATTCCAGGAAATCACCGGGCCGGGGTGCCGCCCGTGTTTATGCGGCCACAAACGCTGAGAACTCCCATGGCTGCAACGCTCAAAGCGCTTGCTGACTCGCCCTTAAGGAAGCTGCGGTGGGAGATAGGCTTGTCACTCAAGTATATCTCCTTCTGCATTCCGTCACGCGAACCCGGCAGCGCCGGCCTGCCGCAAAGGTCTTTAAAGGAGCATGATTCCGGCGGACTGGTACGCCGCCACGGTTTCCGCGTCCCACACCGAGGCCTGAACCTCGCCGATGTGGGCCTTGCCCAGCATCAGCATGGACAGCCGTGACTGACCGATGCCGCCGCCGATGGTAAGAGGAAGCTCGCCGTTAAGCAGCATTTTGTGGAACATCAACTCCCGGCGGTCGTCGCAGCCTGCCATTGTGAGCTGCTTGTCCAGCGTTTGGGGATCAACCCTTATGCCCATGGAGCTGATTTCGACCGCCCGGCCGAGAAGGGCGTTCCAGAACAAGATGTCTCCGTTCAGGCTCCAGTCGTCGTAATCCGGGGCGCGCCCGTCGTGGGGGCGGCCGGATTTCAGCGGAGCGCCGATGCCTATAATAAACACCGTATGGTGCTCTTTGGTATACTCATTTTCTCTTTCCTTGGGGGTCAGCGCGGGATACATATCCTCCAGCTGCTGGGCTGTGATAAAGCTGACCTCCCTGGAAAGTTCGCCGACGCTTGAAAGCTGCGGGTAGATGGCCAGCAGGGTATTCTGGGTGTCGCAGACCGCGCCGACGATATCCATAACCGTACCCTTCAGATAGTCCAGATTCCGGTTTTCGGGAAGGATAATTTTTTCCCAGTCCCATTGATCCACATAGACGGAATGCAGATTGTCAAGCTCGTCCTCATCCCGCCTGATGGCGTCCATATCCGCATAGATCCCCTTGCCGGGGTAAAAATCGTAGCGTTTCAGCGCCAGTCTCTTCCACTTTGCAAGAGACTGCACGACCTGGGCGTGTGTGCCTGTCTTCAGAATATCGAAATCCACCGGGCGCTCCACACCGCTGAGGTTATCGTTAAGGCCGCTGCTGCCCTCCACAAACAAAGGGGCCGATACCCGGTGCAGGTTCAGAACCGCGGCCAGCCTGTCCTCAAACAGGCGCTTCATCAGGCCGATGGCCTTTTGCGTGTCATAGACGGACAGTAAACTTTTGTAGCCCTCCGGAATATAAGTGCTCATGGGTCTCCTCACTGTTCAGATAATATTTCGATAACTTTGCCGTAAATGCTCTCCGCATTACGGCGAAAGACCTTTTCAATGGTTTCCGCCTGGGCCGAGTCTACTGCCAGAATGTGCATGGAAAGGATTTCGCCCTTCCCGTCCGAGAGGGAGAGGCTTACCGTGCATCCGTCCGGCAGAGGCTCATGGGACGTAAGGATCATGCTGTTGCGGCGCATCGCCTCCGCCACCGGCGCCGTCAGTCCCTCGGCCTTGGCGCGCACGGAATACGGCAGGCTGGATTCCGCGGTCTCACCGTTTCGGACGCCCTTGTCCGTGATGAGGTATTTTCCCTCGGCGGTCTCATCCACATGGCCGGTCTCAACAAGATGCGCCAGGCATTCGGAATAGTCAAAATAGCCGATGCCCGTATCGCATGCGCAAAGTTCCAGGAGCGTCTGAGGTTCCACGGGAGCCGGAAGACGCCGCAGAATGAAAAGGATGAGTATTTTAATGTCCAGTTCGCCATGAATAAACCCGAAATTGTCCACGGATATCCTCCCTTTTCATGTTCTCCGTTCTTGATGGGATGGATTTCAGCGCAATTCATCCCGCCGCAGGGTATATCCCGCACCGCGGCTAAAGCAGATGCAAGCGTCCGCCATGATCTATGCGGATGCGCGGTATAATAACGGCTTTTTATGTATTATATCATGATAAAATCGCCAAGTACAGGAAATCTTCTCACATTGAAATCTCAAGCGCATAGACTGTATTGAAGTTTGCTTCAAAAACCAGTCAAGGAGGAAAAACAATGGCAGACAGGGTTTTGCCCGGCCCGGTGGCAAGCTCGGCATGCATCCGCGAAGCCGTCTGTATCAATACGCAGAAAATTTATGACAGCTGCCGTGAATACCATGGTCATTGTTATAGGTCTTCTTTCCATATATGCACACGAAAGCAGGAGGCTTGTATTTCCGGCATTTCTTACCCTCGGGGCAGCCCATATTTTGCCGAAGCGTTGTCGTGCTGTTCCCAGGCCGCAGCCTCCGCCGCGGCCGGCAAATACCCCGGCCACTGCCGCCCGCGCCCAAATGGCGCAGGCCCTGTATAGCCTGCTGGGCAAATAACGATAAGCACTCAGAACAAGCAGCGGAAGCCGTTAACGGCTTCCGCTGCTTGTTTTTCGTATTCAATTCGCCTTATAGGGTGGGTTCACAACTTGTCTTTATACTATAACCACGATTAAGGAAAACGTGCCCGTATAAGCCGTTAGTGAAAGGCGGCGAATCTCATGCCTTCGTAATCTTCTCCAGGATCAGCTTTGCGCAGTCAATTTGGTTGGGGACATTCCCGTTCCTGTCGCGTACGCGCCAAATGTCAGGTGTGATTTCGTCCGCCATATACATCCTGCCGTCTTCGTCATAGCCTATCTCTATTTTAAAATCAATCAGGGTAAGGCCCATTTGTGCCAGCTCTTTTTTCAGAACCTCGCCAGCCTTGACCAAGATGTCCAGGGCTTCTGTATACTGGCCTTCCGCCAGAAGGCCCTTCATGATGCAAAGCCGCTCGCTTATGAGGGGGTCGCCCTGCGCGTCGTCCTTCAGTGTTACCTCAATATAGGGCGGGTCAAAGGGGATACCCTCTTCAAGAGTGAACCTGCGGCACATGCTCCCGGCGGTAAAGTAGCGAAGAACGAATTCCAATTTCGGCACGGTGAGCTTTCGCACCTGCATCAGGCATCTGTCAATATCCGCGCCCAGACAGTGGGTAGGGATTCCGTTTTCCGCCATCAGGTTAAAAAAGTATCGGGAAATGATCAGCCCGATTTTCCCCTTGCCGTCAACGCTTCCGCCAACAGTATTGGAGCCGGGGTCAAATACTCCGTTTTCGCCGGTGGCATCGTCTTTAAAAAGCAGCCAGACCCCGCCGCTTTCCTCATCTGCAAGAACCGTCTTTGTCTTTCCATCATAAAGTGTTTTCATTAAATTCGCTCCCCTCAGGTTTTGAATCTCGCGTTTTTTAGTTTACCACAATGATAAAAGAGCTGCCAACCTTTTTCTCTGTTCAATCAATAAAATGTCTCTTTACTTGCCCTGAACCGCCCGGGAGAGCGGCATTCGGACAAAGGGCTCGCCGGACTGGCATTCAGTTCTCCCGCCGCCCCAATTGCTGGATTTCGCAATGATCCGTCGAAGCGGTTAACGCTATGGTCGGGGCGGCTGCGTACCAGCTCAACAGCACACGAGCCAGAACATTGAATAAGCAACTCCGGGCCGCCGCCGCGGCCTTTTTGCATTTTAGAGTGTGGGCAAAAGCGTGTGCCCCAAAATGCAATCACAATAAGTTATCTGAATTCATATTATATTATTGGGCAACCTGCCCGATTAATAACAGCTCAAAAAGGAGTTATATGTTATGCCAGACTTTACAAACCAGGCACTCCTGACTTATAGCAGTAATAGGAGTGCTCTGTCAAATATTGCCACAGGAACTATAATGGCCCCTTTTACAATGAGTAAAACAGCCGTTAACAACGATTACGTTAGCAACGATGATGTGACTTATGTTGTAACAATCACAAACTCAAGTGCATCGGCTCTGACAAACATCACTGTGACGGATAATTTTGGCGCTTATTCCTATGGGGCGCTGACGTTGTATCCTCTGTCTTTTGTCGGGCCAGTTCTATATTATATCAATGGCGTTCCTCAAGCAAATTTAGTTCCGACGCAGACAACTCCGACACTTATATTGACAGTGCCCACTGTACCTGCAAGCGGAAACGTAACTTTGGTCTATGAAGTAAACGTCAACCAGTATGCCCCGCTGGATGTCAATGATTCTGTTATAAACCTGGCTGCAGTTACCGAGCTTACGGGTATCAGTGCTACAGCGACTATAGTCGCAGAGAATATTCCTCAGCTTGCTATAACCAAGAGCATTTCCCCGAACCCGGTTATCGATGATCAGGTCGCAACCTACACGTTTATCATCGATAACTACGGCAATACGGAATCAACGGATGCTGTTCTCACAGATACGTTTAATCCTATTCTTAGCAATATTTCAGTATCTAACGACGGTACGGAGCTGGTGCTCAATACCGATTACACCTATAATGCCGCCACAGGCCTGCTGACAATTCTCTCAGGCACTTTGACAGTACCTGCGGCTACTTTCTCTCAGGATGCCAACGGTGTGGTCACGACTACTCCGGGCTTCACAACGGTTGTTGTTACAGGAACCCTGTAATCCATTGTAAAAGTATACCATAAAATATACCTGAACCATTTAAACTTGTGCACGGTTCAGGTAGCCGAAGAACCCAGTTTTGGAGTAAGTCCAAAACCGGGTTTACATATTTGAGCAGCTCTAAGCGAAAATTTTTAAGCGGAAATTTTGGACTAGCAGTGGTAGTTATATTTGATATTACAGAGTTTTTATATATTTTCAGTTTTGAAGATGACGCCGACAGGAGGCCGCAAAGCCGGATGAAGCAGACAGGAGCAACCTTTAGGTTGCTCCTGCTTTCGGAATGCTCAATTCCTTATGAAGATTCGACATACAGGCGACTCTCATTATTACCGGGGCTTGAAAGTGAAGATCGATAAAAAATATTGTCATCCGCCAGAGAAATTCGGTAAAAATTCTTGACAGAACGCGGAACGCAGTTCTATAATG
>DIRC01000057.1:0-9890 GCA_002427465.1 Clostridiales bacterium UBA5446
CTCAGGCGCTTTGCTAATATAACATCTGCGAACCTAATTGTCAACCTTTAATTTTACAAAATTCAAAGAATTTTTTGGTACCTCCTTTTACTACAACATATAGTGTCGCTCCCGTCGGAGCCTGTCTATATGACCTCGACGGCAGACCTCCGGCATTCCGGCGGCATAATAATCCGGCGGCATATTAATAAGGATACCGCGATAATCGCGGTATCCCTTTCTCGATATGATCGTGAGTTTTATCAGGCGCTTTTCGTTCAGGCAAAAAGCGTATTCAGATCAAGGTTCTCGAACTCAGGCTCCCAGACCGCCTCCGCGTCCGTGATCCAGTTGCCTACCAGAACGTCATAGGCGTCAACCGCCGCCAGGTAGCGCAGCGTATACTGCTCCGTCTCGGAATAGTATTCCACCAGGTTGTCCGGCTCCGTGGGCAGGCGAAGAATGATATGGTAGCCAAACTGGGTCTCGACAATTCCGGAGATTTCATAGTCCTCCAGGCCGGCGACGGCAGTTTCGAACGCTTCGTCCATTTTCCCCTTGGCAAAGCAATATCCCTCCGGGTAAGAAGGCAGGCCCACATCCTCGCTGTAGTCCGTCATCAGCTCGTCAAACAGCGCAAGGCGCGCGTCCCCCTCCGCGGCGTCAAGCTGCGCGGCTATGTTTTTCGCAGTTTCGAGCTTTGCGGCCTTTTCCTCCTCGCTCAGGGCCTCCCCCTCCGTGTCCACGGTGGAAAGCAGAATATGCTTGGCGGTCATATAGCCGTTGGCTTCGGCAAAGGCCGCCGCATCCTCGTCGGATAGCAGCTCGCCGCTGCCGCCGTAAAGCTTGTCAAAGCAGTCGTTATACAGGCAGGATACCTGGTTTATATAGCTATAAAGCTCCGGGCTGACGTAAACCCCTTCCAGATAGGCATAGAAGTCCTCCTCCGTACCCTCCTCGCCCACGCAGGCCGTGATATCCGAAGCCAGCAGCTCCTGAAGATAGGCCTCGTCCTCCGCGGTAAGCGACGCCCCGGCGGCTTTCGCGTTTACCTCCAGCGCATGGTACTGCTTCACCATATCCCGGGCGCTGACGCTGAAATATTGGGCGTAGGTCTGGGTTTCGTCGAACATGCTGGCCGCCGAAAGGTCGGGAATCGTCCCAACATACTGCTCAATGTACGACATAGAATAATACAGCCAATAGAAATACTCGCCCCAGGTGACCTGGCTGCCGTTAATCGTCATAACCACGGTATCCAGAGGGTATTTTGCCCGGGCGGCGGCATAATCCCTGGTATCCTCCGCACCGCCGTCCGGGGTTCCGGACGACTCCGGCGCAGCCGAGGCCCCGCCGTCATAATTCTGAACGCCGGTACCGGCGCAGCCCGCAAGCCCACCGAATGCCAATATTACGGCCAATAGCAGCGCCAGCACTTTATACTTCATTTAAATATCTCCTTTGAAATTCATTTTTTGATCATATCACTTCCGCGGGAATTGTGGAAGCCCAGGCGGCAACAAATTTTCTTCCTTCATCCAAAACCCTGGCTTTTGACGGCAGCCGGAGCGCCAGGCATGGCTTCTGCCCCGCCTCCACACGCACCCGGCCCTTGTATTCCGGCCTGGCATACAGCTCGGACACCCGCGCCATATCGAAATCCGTAAGGAAAAAGCGCAGGATTCCCGCTTTTTGGGCGATGTCCGTGATGCCGGCCCTTCCCGCCTCTCCCCGGAGCAGCGCCACCTGCACCAGCGCGTTAACCGGGGCAGGCGGGTCTCCGAACCGGTCAATCAGCTCGTCTGTCACGTCGTCGGCGTCGGCTTCCGTGCGGATAAGGGCAATGCGGCGGTAAAGATCCATCCGCTGTTCCGCAGAGGAAATGTAGCTTTCCGGGATATTGGCCGACACGGTAAGATCCGCCGAGCACTCGGCGCGGCGCGGTGACTGGCCGCCCTTTTCCTCCAGTACCGCCTCCTCCAGAAGCTTAAGGTACATGTCGTAGCCAACATCTATCAAATGTCCTGACTGTTCCGCGCCCAAAAGGTTCCCGGCGCCGCGAATTTCCAGATCCCGCATGGCGATCCGGAAGCCCGAGTTGAACTCGGCGAATTCCCGGATGGCCGTCAGCCGCTTTTCCGCAATCTCCGTCAGAACCTTGTCCCGCTTAAACGTGAGATATGCGGATGCGCGGCGGGAGGACCGCCCCACCCGTCCCCGGATCTGATGGAGCTGCGCCAGCCCCAGCTTATCCGCGTCTTCTATAATAAGAGTATTGACGTTGGGAATATCTATGCCGGTTTCGATGATAGTCGTACAGACCAAAACCTGAGTTCTGCCCTCGGTCATGTCTTCCATGACCCTTCCCAGCTGCTCCTCATCCATTTTTCCATGGGCAACGGCGACCGCCGCGCCATCCAGCATTTCGGACAGCCTGAGGGCCGTCCGTTCAATATTATTGATTCTGTTATGGAGGTAGTATACCTGCCCGCCGCGTGAAATTTCCTTTTTTATGGCGTCGCAGACCACGCCCCAGTCGTGCTCCATAACGAAGGTCTGAACAGGCAGCCTGTCCTGGGGCGGTTCCTCAATGGTGGACATATCCCTGATCCCGGCCATGGCCATATTCAGGGTTCTTGGTATCGGCGTGGCCGAAAGGGTAAGCACGTCCACCTGGCGGCTCATTTCTTTAATGTGCTCCTTATGGGAGACTCCGAAGCGCTGCTCCTCGTCCACAATAAGAAGGCCGAGGTTTTTAAACTCCACATCCTTTTGCAAAAGCCTGTGGGTGCCGATGACAAAGTCGCACTTGCCGCTTTTCAGATCCCCCAGGGTCCGGCGGACATCCGCCGGCGTGCGGAATCGGGACAGCACTTCGATTTCCACGGGAAAACCGAAAAACCTCTGGACAGAGGTCTGATAATGCTGCTGCGCCAGAACGGTGGTAGGCGCCAGAAGGGCCGCCTGCTTTCCGTCCAAAACGCATTTCATCACGGCGCGAAGGGCCACCTCGGTCTTTCCGTAACCCACGTCCCCGCATAAAAGCCGGTCCATGGGAACGGGCTTTTCCATATCCGCTTTGATTTCCGCGATGCAGCGCAGCTGATCTTCCGTTTCACTGTATTCAAAACGTTCCTCAAACTCGGCCTGCCAGGGGCTGTCCGGCGAAAAGGCGTGGCCCTTCTGGCGAATCCTCTCCGCGTAAAGGGCAATGAGGCCCTTGGCAAGATCCTTTGCCGCGGCTTTCGCCCGGCTTTTTGCCCTTGCCCATTCCGTGCCGCCCATTTTGGACAGCCGCACAGGCTGATCCTCGCCGGCCCCCATATACTTTGCCACCAGATCAAGCTGGGTGGCGGGTACATACAGGCTGTCCGTACCGGCATAGCAGATTTTGATATAGTCTTTCTCCGCCCCGTCCACCGGTATCCGCACGACGCCGGCGAAGCGGCCGATTCCGTGATGCTCGTGCACCACAAGATCCCCCACGGAAAGATCGGCGTACGAGCCCAGCTTTTCACCGGCCATGGCCTTTTTGCGGCGTGCCCCCCGCCGGATGCCGCTGCCGGCAATCTGGGTGTCCGTCAGAACGGCTAAACGCAAAGACGGATATTCCAATCCCGCCGAAAGCTTTCCCGCCGTGATCAGGCAGAAGCCGGCCTCGGGCGGCCCCTCCGGATTTTCTGCCGCCACTGCCCGGATATTCTTTTTTATGAAGATATCGCGCAGAATATTCGCCCGTCTCATGTCCCCGGCCAGAACCGCCACGCGGCACCCTATCCCCAGATAGTGGGCCACGTCCTCCGCCGCGGTCTCGCTGTTGCCGCCGTAGGAGGGCAGCTGCTTTGCCGTCACGCCCACGACGGTGCGCGGCGCGGCGGGAAGCCGCCCCACGGTAAACGCGTCAGCAAAATAAAGGGGTAAGGCCCCCAGGGCCTTCATCATGGCGTCGAAGGGCATGGCAAAGCTTTCCGGCCGTGCAGCAATAGCCCCGGAACGAACCAGCATATTAACGTCGTCGGAAAGCTGCTTTGCAAAAGCCCTGGCCCTCTCCGCAGTTCTCACGGGCTGATCCATCACCACAACCGCATCTTCAGGAAAATAATCCAAGGCCGTGGCAATTTCCCCGTAGATAATATGCGCGTACCGGTCCGCCGCCACCAGCTCCGCGCCGGCCGCCATGCGCTCGGCGTCCTCCCGAAGGGAGGCCGCCAGCTTTTCGGAGGTGCCGTCGCCCCGGCGTTTGGACGCCCTGTCCGCAAGCGCCCCCAGGGTTGCCGCAAGGGCGGCGGCCCCGCCTTTGTACAGGGATGGCAGCGTCTCCGCCGCCGGCAGAACGGCGCAGCCCGAAAGCCGCTCGGTCCGGCGCTGTGAACCCACGTCGAAAAAGCTTATTCCGTCCACATCGTCGCCCCAGAATTCCACACGCACAGGGGCGGGATATGCCGGAGAAAAAAAGTCCAGAATTCCGCCCCGCCGGGAAAACTGGCCCGGCCCCTCCACCTGTTCCGCCCGGGTATAGCCGCCGCGCAAAAGGGCGTCCTCCACATCCTCCGGGGGGACTCCGGCGCCGTCCTCTATCGTAAAGGCCGTTCGGCGCAGAATTTCCGGCGGCATCGCCCGCTGCATCAGTCCCGCCGCCGTCACCACCGCCACCGGCGCGCCCTTAAGCAGGGCATACAGGGCGCCGATCCGCTTCTGTTCCGCCTGTCTGGAGGCCGCGTCCGCAGAGAAAAAGGTAAATTCCCGGGAGCAGATCAGCTCCGCCTCCAGGCCGGAAAAGGCGACAAGGTCTCCCATGAGGGCTTCCGCCGCGGTTTCGTCCGGGGATACGACTATAAGTGGCCTTCCGGTTTTTTCGCGGACAGCCGCCATAAAATGCGCTCTGTGTATGGCTGAAAGGCCTGAAATCAGCGCAGGAAACCGACCGCTTTCCCCTGGCATAGGGATAGCGGCGGTCTCCGGATTATTAAAAAATTCGCGGGTGAGAAAACTTTGTTGCATCATTTTATACAACATGGGCTGCCATGCCGGGTTTAAGTGAGGGCATAACGATCTTTCCTTTTCGTATAAACGGATAAATCATATCAGACCCGGGCGGCGAAAGCAACCTTTTATCGTCGCAAAGAACCATGCAGCTCTATTATTTAAATAAGGTAGGTTCTTGCTTTCTGACCGGTTTTTTGGTATAATTTTAGAGTTAACTGTGCCCTCTATATAAGGAGGAAAATATATGAATTCTTTAGACGAAATTTGGTCAAACGTCATGTCGGTTCTTTCCGAAGACCTCACCCCCACCGCGGTCAACACCTGGTTTTCCGACTGTACCCCCGTTGATTTGGAGGATTGCCGCATCGTGCTCCACACCGGCACAGACTTTAAGCGCCGGATCATCCTCTCCCGCTTCGGGGATACCATCAGAAAAACGCTGTCCGATCTGTTCTCCTGCGATTTCGACCTGATTGTCCTGGCCGGAAACGAATTGGAACAGTATCGCAACCGCCGGAAGGCCGAGGATTTTCTGCCGGAAATGGACGGCTATACTTTTGACCACTTTATAGTCGGCGCTTCAAACAAATTTGCCCACGCCGCGGCCATAGCCGTCGCGGAAACTCCCGGCAGGGTATATAATCCCCTTTTTATTTATGGAAACTCAGGCCTGGGCAAAACCCACCTGCTTCTTGCCATCGGCCAGGCCATACATGAAAAAGACCCCACAAAAAAGATCGCCTACCTGAAAGGCGACGAATTCACAAACCAGATGGTTCAGTCCATCCAGGCCGGAACCGCTGAGGATTTTCGCAGAAAATACCGCAATGTAGATCTTTTTCTCGTGGACGATATTCAGTTCATCGCGGGAAAGCAGCAGACCCAGGAAGAATTTTTCCACACCTTTAATAATATCTATGAAGCCGGAAACCAAATCGTCATTACCTCCGACCGGCCGCCTCTGGACATGGTCAAGCTTGACGACCGGCTGCGCACCCGCTTTGAGGGAGGACTTATGGCGGACGTCCAGCCCCCGGATATGGAGACCCGCATGGCCATCACACGAAATAAGGCCGCCCAGCTGGGGATGCTCCTTTCTTCCGAGGTTGTGGAGTACATCTCCGAGAACATAACGGCGAATATCCGGCAGATTGAGGGCGTTGTCAAGCGGCTTACCGCTTACCGCGAAATCCTGGACGACGCGATCACAATTAATTCCGTCAAACGGGCGATCAAGGACGTTATCCGGATCGGCGCCTACATCCCGACCCCGGATATTATCATTGAGGAGACCGCCCGCTACTATTCCCTGGGGTCCGACGATCTGCGCGGCCAGCGCCGCTCTAAAAACACGGCCATGGCCAGGCAGATTTCCATGTACCTTATGAGAAACCTGACAAACCTGTCCCTGAAGGATATCGGCGAGCAGTATGAAGACCGCAATCACTCCACTGTCCTTTCCTCTATCAGAAAAGTGGAGGATCTTTTAAAAAATGATCCGGATATGAACGGCACCATCCGGGACATCACCAGTAATATTAATTCCAGGTCGTAGTTTTGAACATTAAATGTTGAAAAATGAAAACTATCCTGTTGATTGGTGTCGGAAACTTATTTCCCAGATTTTAGGTGTTGAAAACAGAAAAATAATCAACTTTTTTTTCAACACGCAAACCCTTTGAGGCATAAGGGAAAAATCGGGTTTTCAACATCTTGCCGGCTCTACTGCTACTACGACTAAAATTATCCTTCCTTTCCTACCTAACGGGACAACCACATTTTTTTGATAACAAAGCGAGGAGGCACAAGCCATGAAATTTTCCTGCGAAAAATATATTCTGCAAAGCGCCGTTATGACGGCTTCCAGAGCGGCGGCCGCGAAAAGCCCCCTTCCGGCTCTGGAAGGGCTGCTGATCAAGGCCGGGGCTGGAGTTTCAGTAACTGGTTATGATCTTAAAAAAGGCATTTATACCACAATTGAGGCCGATGTTGCCCGGCCAGGCTCCGCGGTATTCAGCGCAAAGCTGTTCGTTGAGATGATCCGGCGCATGCCGGACGGTATTGTCACCGTGGAGGTCGGGGAGAACGGCGGAGCAACGGTAAGATGCGGGCGCGCGGAATATGCGTTCATTGCCATGGACACAGAAGATTATCCTGAGCTTCCGGCCGTGGATTATACCGAGGCCGTTTCCATCCCCCAGAAGCTGCTCAGGGAGATGATCGACGGGACAATTTTCGCCGTCTCCACCAATGAGAGCAGGCCTATTTACATGGGCAGCCTTTTTGACATTGAAAACGGAGAGCTGACCCTGGTTTCCGTGGACGGCTACCGACTGGCCCTCCGGCGTGAGCGCATAGAGGGCTGCGGGCCGGACGGAATGAGGTTTATTATTCCGGGGGCGGCGCTGACGGAAGTGCAGCGTATCTGCGGCGATAACGATGAGCCTGTTCAGATCAACGTGGGGGCGAAGCACGTTTCCTTTACCATTGGGGATACCGTCGTGATTTCCAGAAGGCTGGAAGGGGAGTTTCTTAGTTATAAAAAGGCGATTCCCGAGAACTTCCGAAAAAAGGTAAAGGTGGACAGGGCGGAGTTTCTTTCGATTGTGGACCGGGTCTCGCTGATCGTGGACGAAAAGCTGAAAAGCCCGATACGGCTTATTTTCGGAGACGGCAGCATCAATTTTCTCTGCGTCACCCCCATAGGCCGGGCGGAGGACGTCTGCCCCTGCGAGGGGGAGGGCGGGGACACGGAGATCGGATTTAACGACCGTTATCTGCGGGACGCTCTGCGGGCCGCCCCGGAAAACGAGCTGACGGTCTGCATAAACACCGGATCGTCACCATGCGTGCTTCTTCCCACCGGGGAGGAAGAAAAATTTATTTATATGATTTTGCCAGTCAGGCTCAGGGCGGGCAACGAATAGAAAAGGATAACCGGCGATAAAAATGGAAAAAATAACTATATCAACAGATTTTATCAAGCTTGACGCCTTTCTTAAGTTTGCCGGTCTTTGCGGAACCGGCGGAGAGGCCAAGCTTTTCATTGAAGACGGTCTGGTGTCCGTAAACGGCGAGACCTGTACTGCGCGGGGAAAAAAGCTTCACGCCGGGGACATGGTGTCTTTCGAGGGTAAGGAATTCACGGTAGCCGGAAAATGAGGATAAACAGGATTGCGCTTTCCGGCTTTCGCAACTATGAATGGGAGTCTGTGGAGTTTTTTCACGGCACAAACGTGATCACCGGGGCAAACGCCCAGGGAAAGACAAATCTTCTGGAGGCTGTCTACATGCTGACCGGCGGAAAAAGCTTTCGGACAAGATTTGACCGGGAGCTGATCGGTTTTGGCTTTTCCTCGGGGGAAATTCTGGCGGACGTGTACGCCCGGGGCCGGGACCAGACGGTCAAGATTGCCCTTATGCAGGGACAGAGAAAGCAGATCAGCGTCAATTCGGTTAAAAAAACGGCCACGGAGCTTTCCGGAATCATGACGGCCGTGCTGTTCTGCCCGGACGATCTTGACCTGATCAAGGAAGGGGCGGCTGCCCGGCGGCGGCTGATGGACATGGCGATCAGCCAGCTGCGTCCGGGATACGCTCGGCTCCTGACGGAATATGCCAGGCTGTATGACCAGAAAAGCGTAATTTTGCGGGAATGGCGTGAAAATCCGGGGTATCTTGAGGTTTTGGATGATTTTTCCGAGCGGATGTGCCGTGTTTCGGCAAAGCTGATCCGTTACCGGGCCGCCTTTTGCAGGCGCCTTTCCGCCGCCGCCCAGCCCATACACCGGGACTTTTCCGGCGGAGCCGACGATCTGGCGCTGGCATACAAAACGGTGAGCACGGTAAAAGACCCATTCGCACCGGAAAAAAATATATACTACGATGTCTGCGACCATCAGGAGAGCCACAGAAAAGCGGAGCTGGACTGCGGGCAGTGCCTGACCGGGGCGCATAAGGACGATATTGAGATTGCCATCAACGGAAACAGCGCCCGGGCTTTCGCCTCCCAAGGGCAGACACGCACGGCGGCATTGTCGATTAAGCTGGCTGAACGGGAGATCCACCTTTCCGAAACCGGCGAATATCCGGTGCTGCTGCTGGACGACGTGCTGTCCGAGCTGGACGCTTCGCGTCAGGAATTTGTGCTTAACCGCATTGGTGGGGGACAGACCCTGATTACCTGCTGTGAAGGCGGCGAAATTGCCCAAAGAACCGGCGGAAAAGTGTTTGTTGTGGAGAATGGCCGTATTACCGGCGCATGAGAAAATAAAAATGTATCTGCATCTTGGAAAAAATATGGTCGTGCGGAAATCCGGCGTGGTGGCCGTCTGCGACCTTGACAATACAACCGGCTCGCGAATCACCCGGGATTATCTGGCGGGGGCGGAAAAAAGCGGCTCCGTCGTCAACGTGGCCGACGACCTGCCGAAATCCTTTGTGATTTATGAGGAAAACGGAAAAATAACAGTATATTTATCACAGCTTTCGCCCGCCACCCTTCTCCGGAGGAGCAGGACGCGGCTGGGTGAATAAAAACGGAAAATAACCGAAAAGGAAGATTAACCTATGTCTGACATAAAGGATAAAATCATGGATAGTTATGACGCCAGTCAGATTCAGGTCCTTGAGGGGTTGGAAGCAGTCCGGCTCAGGCCGGGCATGTATATCGGCTCAACCTCCTCATCGGGCCTGCATCATTTGGTATATGAAATTGTGGACAACGCGATTGACGAATCCCTGGCCGGCTACTGCAGCCGGATTGAAGTGACCATCGAGGAGGGCGATATTATCCGCGTATCGGATAACGGCCGTGGCATCCCGGTGGATATCCAGGAGCAGACGGGGAAACCCGCTCTGGAAGTCGTCTATACCGTGCTGCACGCCGGCGGAAAATTCGGCGGCGGCGGATATAAAGTATCCGG
>DIRC01000057.1:10062-54304 GCA_002427465.1 Clostridiales bacterium UBA5446
CGGATATAAGGTTTCCGGCGGCCTTCACGGCGTGGGCGCCTCAGTTGTGAACGCCCTTTCCGACTGGCTGGAGGTCAGCGTCCACAAAAACGGCAAAATCTATCAGATGAAATTCTCCAGAGGAGAAATCACGCAGGAAATCCGAATCATTGGCGATACGGACAGAACCGGAACCGTCGTGCGGTTTCATCCCGATCCGGGCATCTTTGATGAAACGGTTTTTGATTATAAAACCCTGCATACCCACATGAGAGAGCAGGCTTTTCTGAACGCCGGCCTTAAAATCATCACGGAGGACCGGCGCTGTGGTCATGAGCAAAAGGACGAGATGTGTTATGAGGGGGGAATCCGCGAGTTTGTTTCCTTTATAAACAGAAACAAAACCCAGAGACATAATGATGTCATTTATATGTACGGAGAAAAAGAAGGCTCCGAGGCGGAAATTGCCCTGCAGTATAACGACGGATACAATGAGATCATCGTTTCCTTTGCCAACAATATCCACACGGCGGAGGGCGGCATGCATGAAACGGGATTCAAAACCGCTCTGACCCGGATTTTGAACGCCTACGGCAAAAAAACCGGTATTTTCAAGGAGGGGGAGAGCGTTTCCGGCGAGGATTGCCGGGAAGGCCTCACCGCCGTGATTTCGGTCAAGCTGCTTAATCCCCAGTTTGAGGGACAGACAAAGGCCAAGCTGGGCAACTCCGAAATGCGCACCCTGGTGGACGCCATCGTCTCGGACAAACTGGAGCAATATTTTGAGGAAAACCCCGCCGTAGGCCGCAGTATTCTGGAAAAGGCGCTGACGGCAAACCGCGCGCGGGAAGCGGCCAGACGGGCCAGGGAGAACATCAGGCGCAAAAACGCCCTGGAAGGCTCCACCCTTCCCGGAAAGCTCAGGGACTGCAACGAACGGGACCCGTCCCTGACGGAAATTTATATCGTCGAGGGAGATTCCGCCGGCGGCTCCGCCACGGGCGGGCGGGATTCCCGGTTCCAGGCGATTCTGCCCCTTTGGGGAAAAATGCTCAACGTGGAGAAAGCCCGCGCCGACAAGGTGATCGGAAACGATAAGCTGATGCCGGTCATCACCGCCCTGGGGGCGGGACTGGGCGATGAATTCGACGTCTCCAAGCTGCGCTACCACAAAATCATCATCATGGCGGATGCCGACGTGGACGGCGCCCACATCAGAACGCTGCTGCTGACATTTTTCTTCCGCTTCATGCGGCCGCTGATCGAGCAGGGCTATGTGTATTCCGCCGTTCCGCCGCTTTATAAGCTGACCCGGGGCAAGGCGGTCAGGGTAGCTTATTCCGACGAGGAGCGGGACCGGAGTTCCGCGGAGATGCGCGGGGAGGACGGCAAGGGCAAGGTGGAGATTTCCCGCTTCAAGGGCCTTGGCGAAATGGACCCCCACGAGCTTTGGGAAACCACCATGAACCCGGAAACCCGCACCCTGAAGCGCATTAAGCTTGAAGACGCGGTGGCCGCCGACGAAATTTTCACCATACTGATGGGGGAAAAGGTTGAGCCTCGCAAGGAATTTATTGAGAAGAACGCGAAATATGTCGTCAACCTCGACATATGACCGGAGGAAAATATGGCAAAAGATTATAAACCGGAAGATATTATGTATCTTGACCAGAAGATTGTCACATCCGAGCTGGTCAGCGAAATGCAGACGTCCTATATTGATTACGCCATGTCCGTCATTGTGGGCAGGGCGCTGCCGGACGTGCGTGACGGCCTGAAACCCGTGCACCGCCGAATCCTCTACGCCATGTATGAGGACAATCTGACCAGCGACCGGCCCTTTAAGAAATCCGCCACCTGCGTGGGCGACGTGCTGGGCCGCTACCACCCCCACGGAGACCAGAGCGTTTATGACGCCCTTGTCCGTCTGGCACAGAATTTTTCCATGCGCTATCCCCTTGTGGACGGCCATGGCAACTTCGGTTCCATCGACGGAGACCCCCCTGCGGCCTATCGTTACACTGAGGCGCGCATGTCACGGATGTCCGGAGAAATGCTGCGGGACATTGAAAAAGATACCGTGGACTGGAATTCCAACTTTGACGATACCCGAAAGGAACCCCGGGTCCTGCCCGCCCGCTTTCCCAACCTGCTTGTTAACGGCTCCTCGGGAATTGCCGTGGGCATGGCGACGAACATCCCACCGCACAATCTGAGCGAAGTGATCGACGCCTGCATCTGCGTATTAGACAACCCGGAGGCTGATCTGAACGACCTGATGGTACATGTAAAGGGGCCGGATTTCCCCACCCGGGGCATCATCATGGGAAGGGCGGGCATCCGCGCCGCTTACGCCACGGGGAGAGGGCGCATCCGCATCCGCGCCCGGACGGAGACGGAGGAATACGGCCACGACCGTCTTCGCATCATCGTCACCGAGCTGCCCTATCAGGTCAATAAACGCCAGCTGATCGAAAATATTGCCGACCAGGTGCGGGATAAGCGCCTGGAGGGGATTTCCGGCCTGCGTGATGAATCCGACAGGAACGGCATGCGCATCGTCATAGAACTGAAAAGGGATGCCAACCTTCAGGTGGTCAGAAACCGCCTGTTTGCCCAGACCCAGCTTCAGGCCACTTTTGCCATCAATATGCTGGCGCTGATTCACAATCAGTCCCAGCCCAGAATCCTTTCCCTGCGCCAAATTCTGGACGAGTATATCGCCTTTCAGGAAGAAATCATCAACAGGCGCACGCAATATGATCTCAAAAAGGCTATGGAACGTGCCCATCTGCTGGAGGGCCTGCTCATCGCCCAAGACAATATTGATGAAGTAATACGCATCATCCGAACCAGCTATGACGACGCGAAGCAGCGGCTGATGACGCGCTTCAGCCTGGACGATATTCAGGCCCAGGCAATTCTGGATATGCGGCTGAAAGCACTTCAGGGCCTTGACCGGGAGAAGCTTGAAGCCGAATACAAGGAGCTGGAAGGCCGCATCGCCTATTACAATTCGTTACTTGAAAGCCCTGAGATGCTGTGCGCCGTCCTGAAAGAGGAGCTTACCGCCATCCGGGACAAATTCGGGGATGAACGCAAGACCGCGATCGAAGATGTGGAAGATGAGATCGACATTGAGGATCTGATTGACGAGGAGGCGTGCGTCTACACCCTCACCCACGGCGGCTATATAAAGCGTTTGCCCGCGTCCGAATATCGCGCACAGGGCCGGGGCGGCCGGGGCGTGCGCGCCATGACCACCCGGGAGGAGGATTATGTGGAGACGGTATTCACGGCCTCAACCCACGACTACATTCTCTTTTTTACGAATTTCGGCCGGGTTTATATTAAAAAGGGCTATATGATCCCAGAGGCGGGCCGTAACGCCAAGGGCACCAATCTGGTGAACATCATCCAGCTTGACCCCGGCGAAAGGGTCAGCGCCATGATCCGGGGCTCCGGCTTCGATCCGGACAAATATCTGATGATGGTCACAAAGAGGGGTACCGTGAAGCGGATTGCCCAGTCGGCGCTGAAAAATATCCGCGCCAGCGGCATCCGGGCGCTGCGGCTTGACGAGGGGGACGAGCTGATTTCCGTCCGTGATACGGACGGCAGCCGGAATATCCTCATCGCCACTCAAAACGGATATGCGATTTGTTTTGATGAGAACGACGTGCGGGCCATGGGCCGGGAAGCCACCGGCGTGCGCGGGATCAGGCTGCGTTCCGGAGACTATGTGGTGGGCGCGGCAATCGCCGATCCGGGCAGCGATCTGCTGTCCATCACCGAAAACGGATACGGCAAGCGCACCGCCATCACGGAATATATCAGGGGCACGGACGGAATGCCCCAAAAGCGCGGGGGCATGGGCCTCAAAAACTATAACTGCACGGAAAAGACCGGTAAGGTGGCCGATATCAGGATCGTTTCCGATCAGGACGATATTCTGGTCATTTCCGACGACGGTACAATCATCCGCATGGCGGCCGACACGATTTCCAGGCTTGGCCGCGCTACCCAGGGCGTGCGCATCATGCGCCTTGCCGAGGGGGCAAAGGTCATTTCCGTCGCAAAGACCGATAAGGAGGACGAGGAAACCGCTCCGGCTTCCGAGGAGTCGTGACGGTCGTCCGGTCCAAATGAATTTTTAATAGGGGGCGTCTCCATCATTAAAATAATAAAGGATTTAAGATAAAACTATGAAGAAAGTGACAGTGTATACCGACGGCGCCTGCTCCGGGAACCCCGGGCCGGGCGGCTGGGGCGCGATCCTGATCTACAACGGCAGGGAAAAGGAGATTTCCGGCGGGGAAAGGGAGACAACCAATAACCGCATGGAGCTTTTGGCCGTGATTTCAGCTCTTTCCGCCCTTAAGGAGCCGTGCGAAATCGAGCTTTTTACCGATTCTCAGTATATTGAGAAAGCAATAAACGAGGGCTGGCTGGCCGGCTGGAAGAAAAAGGGCTGGCGGCGGAAGGACGGGGAGCTGAAAAACTCAGACCTTTGGCAGACCCTGGACGGGCTGCTGAATCAGCACCGCGTATCATTCCGATGGGTCAAGGGACACGCGGACAGCGCATATAACAACCGGTGCGACGCACTCGCAACAGAACAAAGGGATAGACAGTGAATAATAAAAACTCAACAAAACAATATCAAGGGTCGGGCCTTTCTATATTTTTTTCCTTTTTTAAGCCTCATAAAGGAATGTTTGCGCTGGATCTGATCTGCGCCTTGGGCGTTGCCCTGATCGACCTGGCCTTCCCCTACGTATCGAAGATGTCAATGCAGGAGCTGCTGCCCAAAAATCTTTACACAACGTTTTTTACGGTGATGGGCATCATTATTCTGGCCTATATTCTCAGAGCCGGGCTTTACTATGTGATCACCGTTGTGGGACACCTTGTGGGGGTTTACGTGGAAGCGGACATGCGGCATGAGGTTTTTAACCACATGCAGACGCTGTCCTTCAGTTATTTTGACCGGGTACGGACCGGCTCGCTGATGAGCCGGATTACATCTGACCTTTTCGACATCACGGAGCTGGCCCACCACGGGCCGGAGGACATTCTCATCAGCATGCTGACGATCTGCGGGGCCCTTGCGGTGATGTTTTCCATGCAATGGCGGCTTGCTCTGATCATCGCGGTGCTTCTTCCCATCTTCGTTGGCTATACCATGACGCAGCGGGCGCGTATGATGAACGCCAGCAGGCAGGTCAAACGAAAGACGGCGGAAATCAATACCGCCATCGAGTCCGGTATATCCGGCATACGCACCGCAAAGGCCTTCGCCAACGAGAGCGCGGAGGATGAAAAGTTTGCCGACGCCAACAGAAAATATGTCGCGGCGAGGAAAGAATACTATTCCGCCATGGGACTTTTCATGAGCGGCATGGAATTTTCCATGGGCATCATGCAGGTGGTGGTTATTGCCGCCGGCGGATATTACATCATGCGGGGAATGATGGATTACATAGAGCTGATCACATTCTCCCTGTATGTTTCCACCTTTATCTCCCCGATCCGCAAGCTGGCGGCCTTTTCCGAGGTATACATGCAGGGTACGGCGGGCTTCTCGCGTTTTCTTGAGATCATGCGCACGGAACCGGGTATTAAGGACGCGCCGGACGCCGAAACCCTGGGCGCCGTACGGGGCGACATAGAATACCGGGACGTCAGCTTTTCATACGACGGCAAGGTTCCGGTGCTGGAAAACGTTTTCCTCCATATACACCCCGGGGAATGCCTTGCGGTGGTCGGTCCCAGCGGCGGCGGGAAAACGACGCTTTGCCAGCTCATCCCCCGATTTTACGATGTTACGGAGGGTCGGCTGCTGATTGACGGCCACGACGTGCGCGGCGTGACACAGGAATCGCTGCGGCAGAATATCGGAATCATTCAGCAGGATGTTTTCCTTTTTGCCGGAAGCATCCGGGAAAACATCCGCTACGGCAGGCCGGACGCCACCGATGCGGAGGTGGTCGCCGCGGCTGTCCGGGCGGAAATCCATTCCGACATCATGGAGATGCCCGACGGCTACGATACTTTTGTCGGCGAGCGGGGCGTGATGCTCTCCGGCGGGCAGAAGCAGCGGATTTCCATCGCCCGGGTATTTTTGAAAAATCCCCCCGTCCTGGTCCTGGACGAGGCCACCAGCGCTCTGGACAGTGTCACGGAAGCCCGGATACAGCGCTCCCTGAACGAATTGGCAGCGGGGCGCACCAGCATCATCATTGCCCACAGGCTTTCAACCATACATAACGCGGACAGGATCGCGGTAATTGAGGATTCACGTATCGTGGAGCTGGGCAGCCACGAGGAGCTTATTGAAAAACAGGGCGTTTATGCCGCCCTTTACGCCGCCCAGGGCTTTGGGGCGGATTCCACCGCCGACAGGTCGGTGATTGGGGAAGGAGAACGTTAAATGGAATACGACATAAAAAAAGGCGGCCATAAGGACATGTGCCGGATATACCCCATGATGGAATTTGATTTTTTACCTTTTGAGATGGTGAGGCAGGCCTATCTTCAGCGTGCCATGATGACCGGGGCCGCGGAGCTGCTGCTCCTGAAGAACGAAAACGGCCTGGAGATCGGATATGCGGTGACTTATAAAAAATCGCTGTACGGCTATGTGCTGCTGTCTTACCTGGCCATATACCCGCCCTTCCGCGGAAAGGGCGCCGGAACGCGGTTTCTGGCGCTCATCCGGGAGCGCTACGCGTTCTGCCGGGGTATCCTGCTGGAGGTCGCGCACGACGAGGCGGCGGCCGCAAAGAGAAGATACAACCTCTATGCCGCCCAGGGTTATGAGAAGGTTGACTGCGCCTATCACATCGGCGGGGTGGAAACCACGCTGATGTGCCTTCGGCTCATGGGAAAAGAGGACCCCGCCCCCGCTATTGTCCGGATTATAAGCGATCTGTACCTCAAGATCATTCCGGAGCGGGTTTTTCATAAGTTCCTCAGCGTGAAAACAGTTTAAACGTAAAGATAACCGGCATGGCTTACAGCCATGCCGGTTATCTTTAGGAGCGCCTAAAAATCTGCGCAGCCGACGGTGCGGGGATGGGGCAGCACGTCGCGGATATTGGATACGCCGGTAAGATACATGATGAGCCGCTCAAATCCCATGCCGTAGCCCGCGTGACGGCAGGAGCCGTAGCGCCGCAGATCCAGATACCACCAGTAATCCGCCGGATTCAGCCCGAATTCGGCCAGGCGCGCCTCCAGCACGTCCAGCCTCTCCTCTCTCTGGCTGCCGCCGATAATCTCCCCGATGGCGGGAACCAGGCAGTCCGCGGCGGCGACCGTGCGGCCGTCGTCGTCCAGGCGCATATAGAAGGCTTTAATGTCCTTGGGATAATTGGTGACAAATATGGGCTTTTTATAGATTTTCTCCGTCAAAAACCGTTCATGCTCGGTCTGAAGGTCGCAGCCCCAGGAGACCTTATGGTCAAACTCGTCATTATGGCGCATCAGGATGTCCACGGCCTCGGTATAGGTGACGCGGCCAAAATCGGAAGAAACCACATGATCCAGACGGGACAGCAGGGACTTGTCCACAAAAGCGTTAAGAAATTCCATTTCCTGGGGGCAGCGATCCAAAACTGCCCTGATGACAAACTTTATCATGGCCTCGGCGTTGTCCATATAATCCGTCAGATCCGCGAAGGCCATTTCCGGCTCGATCATCCAGAACTCCGCCGCATGCCGCGGGGTGTTGGAGTGTTCCGCCCGGAAGGTGGGGCCGAAAGTATACACATCCCCGAAGGCCAGGGCGAAGTTTTCCGCGTTAAGCTGGCCGGATACCGTCAGGCTGGTGGGCCTGCCGAAGAAGTCCTGAGCGCAGTCCGGCCGGCCGTCCGCGCCGATGGGTGGATGCATCGGGTCCATGGTGGTCACGCGGAACATCTCCCCCGCCCCTTCGCAGTCGGAGCCGGTGATAATGGGGGTATGAACGTATACAAAGCCGTTCCGCTGGAAAAATTCATGAATAGCCGCCGCGGCGGAGCTGCGGACGCGGAACACTGCGGAAAACAGGTTGGTGCGGGGCCGCAGGTGCTGAATCGTCCGGAGAAATTCCGCGCTATGGCGCTTTTTTTGCAGGGGATAGTCCGGCGCGGAGGTTCCCTCCACGGCGATCGAGGAAGCCTTGAGCTCGAAGGGCTGCTTTGCCCCCGGCGTAAGCGCCAGCTCACCTTTTATAATCAGCGCGGCGCCGACGTTCTGACGCGCAATCTCATCGTAATTATTGATGCCGCCCCCTTCAAATACTACCTGGAGACTTTTGTGGCAAGAGCCGTCGTTCAATTCAATGAAGCCGAAGTTCTTCATATCCCGTATGGTTCTTACCCAGCCGCAGACGGTCAGTTCCCTGCCGCAGAGGGATTCGGGGTCGGCGTAAATACCGGAGATTTTCTGCCTTTTCACAGTCAGCGCACATCCTTTCTGAAAAATCCGTGTAAAACGGCCCTAAACTAAATATTAACAGTCTGTTTATTGTAAACAAAGCCGCATTGAAGTATTATACTTATAAATACAATTATTTTCAATGTTTTTCTTGGAGGGATAAAAGTGGGAGAAATTTACGGTGATATTACCGGGCTGATCGGGGGTACGCCGCTGGTCAGCCTTTCGCGTTTCGCCGCCGCTCAGGGTGCGGAAGGGGCGCGGATAGCGGCAAAGCTGGAGAGCCGGAATCCCGCAGGCAGCGCTAAAGACCGCGTCGCGCTTTCCATGATACGGGACGCCGAGGCAAGCGGGAGGCTTGTACCAGGCGGCATGATAATCGAGCCGACCAGTGGAAATACTGGTATTGGCATCGCCGCCTGCGCGGCGGTTTTGGGATACAGGGCCGTGATTGTCATGCCCGATTCCATGAGCCCCGAAAGGATGAAGCTGATCGCCGCATACGGCGCGAAAATCGTGCTGACGCCGGGGGCGGAGGGAATGGCCGGGGCCGTGGCCAAAGCCGAGGCCATTTGCCGCGAAAACTCCGGCAGCATCGTTGCCGGGCAGTTTTCAAACCCGGCCAACCCCCGCGCCCATTATATGACCACCGGACCTGAAATCTGGGCGGATACCGACGGAAGGATCGATCTCTTTGTTGCCGGCGTCGGCACCGGAGGCACAATCACCGGCGTCGGGCGGTATTTAAAGGAAAAGAATCCAGATGTGGGGATTGCGGCCGTGGAGCCTGCCGCCTCCCCCCTGCTTTCCGGCGGGCGGGCCGGGAGCCATGCCATCCAGGGCATTGGCGCCAATTTCGTGCCTGAGGCGCTGGACACCACGGTATACGACGAAATTGTGACGGTGACGGACGCGGATGCCCTTTCCTCCATGGGCCTTTTGGCCAGGACGGAGGGCCTTCTCTGCGGCGTGTCCTCGGGGGCGTCGGCCTTTGCCGCCTGCGTTCTGGCGAAACGGCCCGAAAGCCGGGGAAAGCTGATAGTCTGTCTGCTGCCCGATACGGGGGAGCGGTACCTGAGTTTGCTTTAAGGAGCGGATTGAAATGCAAAAGCTTATGCTTCTCGTGAACCCTGTGGCCGGGCGCAGTTCTTATAAACAGGGGCTGGGAGAAGCCCTCAACGTGCTTTACGGGGGCGGATATCTTCCCACAGTATATTTTACCACAAAGGCCGGGGAAGCCGTGCTGCTGGCGGAGCGGCACGGCGCGGATTACGACGTGGTGTGTTGTGTTGGCGGGGACGGCACCCTGAGCGACGTTGTTGCAGGGCTGATGCGCATCCCTTCGCCGCCGCCTGTGGGCTATTTTCCTCTCGGCACAGCCAATGATGTGGCAAACACGCTTAAGCTGCCCAAAGGCGACCTTGTGGGCGCGGCAAAGCTTCTGGTTAACGGTACGCCAATGGACTGGGACGTGGGTGCGCTGGGCAGCAGCGATTATTTTACTTACGTGGCCGCTTTTGGCGCGTTTACTGATGTGAGCTATGAAACAAGCCAGCAAAAAAAGGCGGCTCTGGGTCAGCTGGCCTACCTGCTGGAGGGAATGAGCCGTCTGCCCCGCCTGCCCCATTACCGCGCCCGGGTCGAGCTGGACGGGCATGTTCTGGAAAACGATTATATTTTCGGCGGCGTTACGAACTCCACCTCCGTTGCCGGTCTCGTCAGACTGGACCAGAGAACCGTCAGGCTGGACGACGGGAAGTTCGAGGTTGCCCTTGTGAAGAATCCCGGAAGTCTTCAGGCGCTGAACGTGCTGATCAGCGAGGTGCTGACGCAAAACTACAGGGGAGAGTATTTTGAGATACGGCAGGCCAGCCGGGTGCGGTTCACATTTACGGAGCCGGTTCCCCTGACCAGAGACGGCGAAAATGGCGGAGTTTACAGGGATGTTACGCTGGAAAATATCCCGCGGGCGATTAAAATTATCGTATAAAAAGCAGGAGAGGACGCCCCTCTCCTGCTTTTTGTCCTATCGCGCCAAAAAACAGGGAACGGAGTTTTCCGTTCCCTGTGGATATCAGGATTATTCCATTGCGTTGAGCTTAAGGGTCAACGCGCTCTTTCTGCGAGCCGCATTGTTCCCGTGGATAAGCCCTCTGGCCGCAGCGCGGTCAACAGACTTGACAGCAACTTTATAGGTACCGGCAGCTGCCTCCTTATTGCCCTCGGCAACGGCTACGTCAAACTTCTTGATAGAGGTTCTCATCGCAGTCTTTTGTGCCTTGTTGTGCGCGTTTTCCTTCTTGGACTTCACGTCCCTTTTGATTGCGGACTTAATGTTGGGCATATTCTGTTTGCCACCTCCTCCTATAAAACTGCAGACAAAATTGCCCGCGGAGTGTTATTGTAACACCGGAATCAGGAAAAATCAAGGGCTATTTTACGATTTGTGAAGAAAAATTGAATAGTTGGCGCAAGTCTCCGCAGAATATCCTGTATCTTGTGTTGTGGAGGCAGAGAACGACAATGGAGAGGAAAATCAGGACGGATTTGGCCGTCGAGCAGCGGGAACTCGTCCGGGGTTCGGCGGCGGAAACCACCGAGCTTCCCGGGGTTCGCGCACGCGAGGACATGCGCAAAGGGTATAAGGTTACAACGGTTGATGTCCTGGACGAAGAAGGGTCAAAGGCGTTATGTAAACCTGTTGGAAGATATACAACGATCGAATTGGACGCGCTGATCCAGCGGGCGGAAAACGCCTTTGTTGACGCGGCGGAGCTTCTTGCCGAACTGCTCCGCGAGGTGCTGCGCCCGGATATGGGCGCGGGGACCCTGGTAGCCGGACTGGGAAACGACGCAATTACGCCCGACGCCCTGGGGCCTCTTGCCATTGAAAGCGTCATGGCCACACGGCATCTGAAGTCGCGGATGCCGGAGCAATTTGAAGCCTTTCGGCCGGTGGCCGCCGTCAGAACGGGTGTGCTGGGTTCTACCGGAATTGAGAGCGCGGAGGTGCTTCGCGCCATCTGCGAATCCATCTCCCCTTCCCGGGTTGTGGCCATTGACGCCCTGGCCTCCGGCAGTCTGGACCGTCTTTGCAGGACTATTCAGATCACCGATGTGGGCATCGTCCCCGGGTCCGGCGTAGGCAATAACCGTGCCGAACTGTGCGAAAGGACGCTGGGGGTGCCCGTGGTGGCAATAGGCGTGCCCACTGTCGTTGACGCGGCGGTGTTCAGCGATGAAGAAAGCGCAAAGGGAATGTTCGTGACCCCCCGGGATATTGACTCCTCTGTTCGGGATACCGCCAAGCTAATTGGGTACGGCATCAACCTGGCCATGCACGACGGCCTGACCATAGGGGATGTGGACATGTTCCTCTCTTAACCTTCAATTGTCCCGGGACGGCCGCATGTTTCACGTGAAACATGCGGCCGTCTTCAGATTTGTTTCACGTGAAACTTGAAATGCAGCGCCACCCCTGTTATAATCTTGTCCATATATAAAAAAGGGGTGAACATATGGCTAAAGTGATCGCTGTGGCAAACCAGAAGGGCGGCGTGGGCAAAACAACCACCTGCGTCAACCTATGCGCGGCTCTGACCAGGCGTGGGAGGCGTGTGCTGCTGGCGGACTGTGATCCCCAGGGAAACAGTACCTCGGGCATGGGGGTATCCAAGGATGCGATGCCCAATATCTATGATGTGCTTGCCCGCGGTGAAAACGTATCGGACTGCATCATAAAAACAGAGTATGGCCATGTGCTGCCCTCTAATAAAGAGCTGTCGGGGGCGTCCGTGGAGCTGGTGGGGGCTGAAAAGCGTGAATTCATCCTGAAAGACGCTTTTCTTCCCATAAGGGAGGACTATGACTACATTTTAATCGACTGTCCCCCGTCGCTTGAGCTGCTGACCGTCAATGCTCTTGCCGCGGCGGACAGCGTTCTGATCCCGGTCCAGTGCGAATATTACGCGCTGGAGGGGATTGCAGATCTGATGACCACCATCAAGCTGACCAAGCGGCGGGTCAATCCGGAGCTGGAAATCCAGGGAATTGTGTTGACCATGTACGATTCGCGGACAAAATTCTCAGACCAGGTGGCCGCGGAGGTGGAAAAGTTTTTTGGCACAGCCGTCTATAAGACAAGGATACCAAGAAATGTGCGGATCGCAGAGGCGCCGAGCCACGGGGTGCCGATTATTCAATACGATAGGCTCTCCAAAGGAAGCAGGGCCTATTTGCATCTGGCAAACGAGCTGATAAAGCGGGAGGAATGAGGTGACCATGACAGCAGGGATAAGAAGGGGCCTGGGAACGGGTCTGGACGCGCTTTTCGGAGAATCCTATCCCGACAATGGTGAAAACGTCCGGACACTGCCCATATCCAAGGTGGAGCCGCGGGAAAACCAGCCCCGCGCACATTTTGACGAGGTGGCTCTTGCAGAGCTGGCCGAGTCCATAAAAGAATACGGATTGATCCAGCCGATTACCGTCCGTAAACTCAAATCCGGGTACTATCAGATCATTGCGGGTGAGCGCCGCTGGCGCGCCTCGCGCCTGGCCGGGCTGACAGAAGTACCTGTACGTGTGATTGAGGCAGATGAAAAGCTGGCAACTGAGCTTGCTCTGGTTGAAAATCTACAGCGGGAAGACCTGAACCCAGTGGAGGAGGCGCGGGGATATAGGACCCTCATTGAAGAATATGGGCTGACCCAAGAGGAAGCGGCCCAGAGGGTGGGAAAATCCCGCCCGGCGGTGACAAATGCCATGCGTCTGCTGTCCCTGGCGCCGGAAGTGCTGGAGATGGTGGAGACGGGCGTCCTCTCGGCGGGCCATGCCAGAGCGCTGCTGGCGATACAGCAGCCGAAGGTGCAGCTGTCGGCGGCCCGAACCGTGCTGGAAAACGGCCTTTCCGTGCGGAAGACGGAGGAAATGGCAAAACGGTTGGCAAGAGCGCCGGAAGAATCGCCGGCTGTGAATGTGATTTCCGTGGATTATTTAAAAGAGGCGTCAAGGATGCTGGAGCAGTCCCTGGGACGGCGTGTCCGAATGGCGGAAAAAGGCCGGAAGGGCCGGATTGTGCTGGAGTATTATGGTGCGGACGACAGGGAAGCGCTTATAGAACGTCTTAAAAAGCTTTAATAATATAACAGGGAGTAATATTTATGCTTGACATCAAGTTTTTGCGGGATAATCCCGATGCGGTGCGTGAGAACATAAAAAAGAAATTTCAGGATAAGAAGCTGCCGCTTGTAGACGAGGTAATCCTCCTGGACGCACGCATGCGCGAAGCGAAAACCGAGGCCAACGACCTGCGGGCCGCGCGCAACACGCTGTCCAGGCAGGTGGGCGTGCTGATGGGGCAGGCCAAAAAGGATCCGGCGAAGGCGGAGGAGGCCGAGGCGGTAAAGGAAAAGGTGGTTGCCCAGGCCCAGCGGCTGGGGGAACTGGAAAAAGTCGAAACGGAGCTTGAGGAGAAGGTCAGGCAGATCATGCTCCAAATCCCACAGATGATCGACGCCTCCGTCCCCATCGGAGAGGACGACACGAAAAACGTTGAGGTTCAGCGCTTTGGCGAAGCAGTGGTGCCGGAGTACGAGATCCCCTACCATACGGAGATCATGGAGCGCTTTGACGGAATTGATCTGGAGGCCGCCCGGCGGGTCTCGGGCAACGGCTTTTATTACCTCAGCGGCGACATTGCCCGCCTTCATACGGGGGTTCTCGCCTACGCCCGGGATTTTATGATAGACAAGGGATTCACCTACGTCATTCCCCCCTTTATGATACATGGAAACGTTGTCGAGGGCGTCATGAGCTTTCCGGAAATGGAAGCCATGATGTACAAGATCGAGGGGGAGGATCTTTACCTCATCGGCACCAGCGAGCATTCCATGATCGGCCGGTATATAGATCAGATCATCCCCGAGGAGAAACTGCCCCTGACCCTGACCAGCTATTCGCCCTGTTTCCGCAAAGAAAAGGGCGCTCACGGCCTGGAGGAGAGGGGCGTATACCGGATTCATCAGTTTGAGAAGCAGGAAATGGTCGTAATCTGCCGTCCGGAGGAAAGTATGGCCTGGTATGAGCAGATGTGGCGCTATTCCGTAGCGCTGTTCCGCAGCCTGGATATCCCCGTGCGGCAGCTGGAGTGCTGCTCCGGCGATCTTGCCGACCTGAAGGTCAAAAGCTGCGATATCGAAGCCTGGAGCCCCCGTCAGAAGAAGTATTTCGAGGTTTGCTCCTGCTCGAATCTGGGCGACGCCCAGGCGCGCCGGCTCAGGATAAGGATGCGCGGCTCGGACGGGAAAATCTCCCTTGCGCACACGCTCAACAATACCGTGGTCGCCCCGCCGAGAATGCTGATCGCCCTGCTGGAAAATAATTTACAGGCAGATGGAAGCGTCCTGATCCCGGCGGCGCTGCGCCCGTATGTGGGCGGGAAAGAAGCCCTCGTTCCCGAAGCGGGACGGCAATGAAAACCGTATTAAATATCTAATTAGGGAGGAAAAGATGGAAAAGAGGATCAAGCGGCGGGTTTTATTGCTGGTGATCGCCCTGGCCTTCGTCCTTGCGATTCCCGCGGCCGCATCCAGTGAGACAAAAAACGTCGGGATCACCTACCGCGCAATCAAGCTGGTGGTAGACGGGAAGGAAATTACGCCCGCGGACGCCTCGGGAACGCCGGTGGAGCCTTTCATTTACGAAGGAACCACGTATCTGCCTGTCCGCGCGGCGGCCGGAGCGCTGGGTCTCTCGGTGGACTGGGTGGAGGATACCAGCACGGTCGTCCTGAACTCCGGCGGCCAGGTGAAAACCGGAAGCGGCGCCCCCGCGGCAACGAAGGCGGACAAAAGCATCCGCATCATATACAGGGACATTAAAATTACCATAGACGGGAAGGAAATTACGCCTGCGGACGCCTCGGGAACGCCGGTGGAGCCTTTCATCTATGACGGCACCACGTATCTGCCTGTCCGCGCGGTGGCGTCCGCCCTGGGCGTCCAGGTGGACTGGGACGCGGAAACCAGCACGGTATATCTGGGGGAGCGGCCGAAAGCCACGCAATGGCTGCTGAAAACGGAAACGGATTATTACATGGACGGCTCCGTGTATTATGTGGAGACCTATACATACGACCGGCTGGGGCGGCTGACGGCTATTGACACCCATTATCCCGAATATCCCTACGAAGACAGTAAAATCACGCGGTCTTACGACGCTGCGGGAAATATGATATCAGAGAATTACGGGGACTCGTATTCCCAGTTTGCCTACGATGGGAACGGGAACATGATCTCGGATAAATACTATTACGACGACGATCAGGTGGAATGGCGGTATACGTATGACGCCGCAGGACGGCATATTATGACGACGACGCTGTACGGGGGTGAAACGGTGGGGAAAACGACCCATACCTATGACGCCCGCGGAGATAAGATCAAAACCGTCGATATCAAATACGGGGAAACTGTCGAAACCAGGTATACATATACATATAATGAATCCGGCCGCCTGGAAAACGCAGGCTATACCGATTCGAGCAGCGGTTATGAATACGGCATGTATTTTGTCTATACCTATGACGGCTCGGAGAGACTGACGGTGACCCACGAATACTGGGTGGAGGACAACGCAAAAGAGTATTATAATACGAGCCGGTATTCCTATGATGAAAACGGGAATCTGTCCAGAATGGATTATGATTCCGGATGGACGGTCTATACGTATATTGCTATGGGTTAATAAAGGAAGACACTGTTTCTTGACGAAACCTGATTGTGGAGTTAGAATTACAAAATAACATAATGGATCGTCAAATAACCCGAAGGGCTTGAAACGTTGACGGGATAAAAAATAGGAGAGGGTTGCATATATATGTGGAGATATTTTATCAAACGCCTGCTGTTGGCCGTGCTGACAGTATTTATTATAATCACGATCACCTTTTTTTCGATGAATGCGGTCCCGGGCGGACCGTTTGATTCGGAGAAGGCGCCGGACCCGGCTGTAAGGGCCGTTCTGGAAGCAAGGTATAATCTGGATAAGCCCCTGCCGGAGCAGTACATGATCTATCTGGGGAATATGATCCACGGGGACTTCGGCGTATCCCTGAAATCCGGGCGGGACATCGCTCAGATCATCGGCGAGTCCTTTGGCATATCGGCAAAGCTTGGCATCATGGCCATGCTTATGGCGCTGTTTTTCGGGATTGTGTTCGGATGTACCGCGGCGCTGGCCCGGAACAGGTGGCCGGACAGAATGATCATATTCTTTACGACGCTTTTCGTTTCGGTGCCAAGCTTTGTGCTGGCGACGCTGCTGCTGCTGATCTTCTGCCTGAAGCTGGGCTGGTTCCAGGTCTGGAGCTCCAGCAACCAAAATTATCTGCTGCCGGTGATTTCCCTGGCGCTTTACCCCATGTCCTATATCACGCGCCTTACCAAGACAAGCATGCTGGATGTGATGGGGCAGGATTATATCCGTACCGCCAAGGCAAAGGGCGTCGCCCGCTTTTTCATTATTTTCAAGCATGCGCTCCGGAATGCGCTTATCCCCGTGATTACCTATGTCGGCCCGATGACGGCATATATCCTTACCGGCAGCCTGGTTGTGGAAACCGTGTTCACAATCGGCGGGCTGGGAACGAAATTTGTATCCAGCATTACCAACCGCGACTATACGATGATTATGGCGACGACGATCTTCCTGGCTATTCTGATGGTGTGCGCGACGCTCATTTCGGATCTGATTTACAAGGCCGTCGATCCCAGAATCTCGTTCGAATAAGGAGGCAGGAGAACACAGATGCAAAACAGCGATACGATCTATAAAAAGCGGCTTCTAAGCCTCCATATCGACCTTTCAATGTTTGAGCCCGCCACCGAGGAGGAGAAGGCCCAGACGGATAAGATGCGGGAGTCTACGACATTCTTCAAGGACGGTATGCGGAAGCTCCGGAAAAATCCTCTGGCGGTAGCCAGCATAATCGTGCTGATTGCGATAGTCATCACGATCATTGTGGCCCCTATGATCGTCCCCTACGGCTATGAGGGGATGGTGACGATTAACGGCAAGCGGGACAAAAGCGCGAAAAATCTCGCGCCGTTCACCTACTCGGAAATGGAGCAGGAAGTCATTAATAACGGCGAAAAAGTATTCCCGCATATTTTCGGTACCGACGAATTGTGCCGCGACTATTTTATCCGGGTGATATACGGCACGCGGGTGTCCCTGCTCGTGGGGCTTTTTGCCAGCATGATCGTTTTGCTCATCGGGCTTTTATACGGCGCCATATCCGGATACGCCGGCGGAAAGGTGGATATGGTGATGATGCGGATTGTCGACGTCATCTATTCGCTGCCGGATACGCTGATGGTGATCCTGCTGTCGGTAGTTCTCGATTCGGTGCTCAAGGGCGCGCTGTCGGGCACGATTCTGGCGAAGGTCGGCACGAATATGGTCAGCCTGTTTATTGTCTTCGGCCTGTTGTACTGGGTCAGCATGGCACGGCTTGTCCGCGGGCAGATTCTTACCATTAAAAATAATGAGTACATACTTGCCGCCCGGGCTTTGGGCGCAAAGCCGGGCCGCATCATCAGGAGGCATATCCTGCCAAACTGCATGAGCGTCATTTTCATCTCCACGGCGCTGCAAATCCCTTCAGCGATCTTCACGGAGAGCTTCCTCTCATTCATCGGCCTGGGGGTGCAGGCGCCGATGCCCAGTCTCGGCTCCCTGGCGAACGCCGCCCGGGGCGGCCTTCAGAGCTATCCGTTCAAGCTGGTGTTTCCAGCCCTGATGATCTGTCTGATCGTGCTGGCGTTCAACCTTCTGGGAGACGGGCTGCGCGACGCCTTTGACCCGAAACTGAGGAGGTAGCGAAATGCACGAATTATTGCTGCAGGTTAAAGACCTGAATACATCATTCTTTACGGACGCGGGCGAGGTCCACGCCGTCAACGGCCTGTCCTTCAACCTGGAACGGGGCAAGGTGCTGGGCATCGTCGGGGAATCCGGCTCCGGAAAAAGCGTCACGGCCTATTCCATCCTTCAAATTCTCACCGACACGGGGAAAATTGTTGGCGGGCAGGTGCTCTATAAGGGCGAGAATATTGTGGAATTCAGCGAAAAGAAGATGCGCGCCCTTCGGGGAGACAAAATCAGCATCATTTTCCAGGACCCGATGACCTCCCTGAACCCGCCGTTCACCATCGGCAATCAGCTGGAGGAGGCGATCCGCCTTCATACGGACCGCAATAGGCGGGAGGCCCGCGCCCGCGCCGTTGAAATGCTGACGCTTGTGGGCGTAAACGAGCCGGAAAAAAGGGTGGAGCAGTATCCTCACGAGCTTTCCGGCGGTATGCGGCAGCGGGTTATGATCGCCATGGCGCTGGCCTGCGAGCCGGATATCCTCATTGCGGACGAACCGACGACGGCCCTGGACGTTACCATTCAGGCCCAGATTCTGGAGCTTATGCAATCGCTCCAGAAAGAGATGGGCATGGCCATTATCCTGATTACACACGACCTGGGCGTTATCGCGGATATGTGCGACGAGATTATTGTGATGTATGGCGGGCGCGCCTGTGAGCGCGGCACCGCGGACGAGATTTTTTATAATCCCCGCCACGAATATACCAAGGGCCTTTTGCGATCCATTCCCAGCATTGTGGGGAAGCATGAAAGGCTGATTCCCATTGCGGGCTCTCCCATCGACCTGCTGAATATGCCCGCCGGCTGCGCCTTTGCGTCCCGCTGTGACCGGGCGATGAAAATATGCCTTACCGAAAAACCGGAGGAAATCCTGATCAACGACCAACATGTGGCTTCCTGCTGGATGAATGTTAAGGAAATTTATGCGGAAGCGGCGAATGGAGGCGGAGAGAATGGATAACCAGTTGTTAGAGGTCAGGAACCTGAAACAGTATTTTCCCGTCAAGGTAGGCTTTTTCAAGACTATCCCCCTGAAGGCCGTGGACGACGTGTCGTTTTCCATCAGCCAGGGGGAAACTCTGGGTCTGGTCGGCGAATCCGGCTGCGGGAAGACCACAGTCGGCCGCACGCTGCTGCAGCTTTATAAGCCCACCGGCGGAGAGGTGCTGTTTGACGGCGTGAAAATCGACGAACATAATATCCGGGAATACCGCAAGGATATGCAGATCGTTTTTCAGGACCCGTATTCCTCGCTGAATCCCCGCATGACGGTGAGCGACATTATCGGAGAGCCGCTGGATATCCACAAGCTGTACAGCAGCCGCGCCGAACGGCAGGACAGGATAAGGGAGCTGATGTCCTTGGTGGGCCTCAATACGGAGCACGCCAGCCGATACGCCCATGAATTTTCCGGCGGGCAGCGCCAGCGCATCGGAATCGCCCGGGCCCTGGCCGTAGATCCGAAATTCATTGTCTGCGACGAGCCGGTATCCGCCCTTGACGTGTCCATACAGGCCCAGATTATCAACACTTTTGAGGATCTGCAAAAAAAGCTGGGCATCACCTATCTGTTCATTGCCCACGACCTGCTGGTGGTGCATCATATATCCAACCGTATTGCCGTCATGTATCTGGGCAAGATCGTGGAGATTTCCAGTGCGGACGAGATCAACAACAATCCGATGCATCCGTATACCGTGTCGCTGATGTCCGCCGTCCCCATTCCCGACCCCAAAATTGCCCGGGAGCGCAAGCGGATCATGCTGGAAGGCGATGTGCCAAGCCCGCTCAACGTGCCCTCGGGCTGTGCCTTCCGCACCCGCTGCCGCTATGCCACGGAGCAGTGCGCGAGGGAATGCCCCGCATTGGCCGACCGGGGAAACGGCCATCAGGTTGCCTGCTGGAACGTGTAAAAATCCGATCATCCCATCCATTAATTCCACCCAATCTTCAATTGGTGCAAATTAAATTGACATACTGGCGATATGTGATAAAATAGGTATTCAATCCCAGTGTGGAAATTCATAAGAATCAAAGGAGGATTACAATGAAAAAACTGCTTGCACTGCTTCTTGCACTAGTCATGGTTTTCGCTCTTGCCGCATGCGGACAACAACCTGCGACGCCCACTGCGGAGCCGACGGGGACACCCGCGGTTGACGAAGTACCGAATCCGGAACCCGACTGGACAGCGTATAACGCGCTGATCGCCCAGATCAAAACCACCACGGACTTTGCCGAGCGCGTGAATCTCATGCACGAGGCCGAGGACATCCTGATGGCCTCCGGCGCCATTCTGCCGATCTATTACTACAACGACCTCTTCATGATGAAGCCCGACGTTGAGGGATTCTATGCCAACGCCTTCGGCTTTAAGTTCTTCCAGTACTGCACCAACGGCGACAGCAACACCCTGAAGATCAATCTGGCTTCCGAGCCTGACTATCTGGACCCGGCCCTGAACAGCTCCGTGGACGGCGCCTGCCTGGCCATCATGGGCTTCGGCGGCCTGTACACCTATGACGCCGACGGCCAGCTTATCCCCAACTTTGCCGAGGGCTACGAGATGAGCGAGGACGGCCTGACCTACACCTTCACCCTGAAAGAGGGCCTGAAGTGGTCCGACGGCTCCGACCTGACCGCCAATGACTTTGTCTATTCCTGGAAGCGCGGGGCCGATCCCGTCACCGCTGCCGACTATTCCTACATGTTCAACGGCATCGCCGGCTATGAGGACCATGACCTTCAGGTCTCCGCGCCGGACGATCTCACCCTGGTGGTGAACCTGATCGCCCCCTGCGCTTACTTCCTGGATCTGGCTGCCTTCCCGACCTTCTACCCCGTGAAGCAGACCGAGGTCGAAGCCGCCGCCGACTGGGAGACCAATCCCGGCGCATGGTGCCAGGATGTCGGCTTTGTTTCCTGCGGCCCCTACATACTTGAGAGCTGGGTCCACGAGGAAAGCATGGTTTATGTGAAGAACCCCAACTGGTACGACGCGGACAACGTGACCATCGAGCGTATAGAGTTCATGCTCTCCTCCGATGACACCGCCATCTTCGCCGCTTACAACGCCGGCGACCTGGACTTCATCGACACCGTTCCCACCGACGAGATCAAGAACCTGAAGGACAATCCCGAGTTCCACATCATCGACAACCTGGGAACCTATTACGTCTGCTTCAACGTCAAGTCCGACCTCTTTGCCGGCAAGACCGCCGAGCAGGCCAATGCGATGCGTCTGGCTTTCAGCGAGCTGGTTGATCGCCAGTACATCATCGACACTGTCGGACAGTGCGAACAGGAAATCGCCACCAGCTTTATCCCCGCCGGCATGGCGGACGGCAATGGCGGCATCTTTAAGGATGCGGCCGGCTGGGATTACCCGGTTGACGACGGCTACTACGGCACCGAGGTCGACGTAGACGGCGCCATCGCTCTGCTGAAGGAAGCCGGATACGAGTTTGACGATAACGGCATGCTTTCCGCCAGCAACCCCATCGCTTTTGAGTATCTGACCAATGATACCTCCGGGCACGTGGCCATTGCGGAATGCATCCAGCAGGATCTTGCCGCTGTCGGCATCACCATGACCATCCGCTCCATCGACTGGGCAACCTTCCTGCAGGAGCGCAAGGCCGGCAACTATGATATCGCCCGCAACGGCTGGCTTGCCGACTTTAACGACCCCATCAACATGCTTGAGATGTGGGAGACCAGTTCCGGTAACAACGACTGCCAGTTCGGCAGATAACAGCGAATAACTAAAAAAGAAGAACCGCTTTAGCGGTTCTTCTTTTTTTCTGTAGGGCGGAAGGGAATCTTTTGGAGTGGCGGACGCCATTCTTTCGGTTCCCGGTTTTCAGGGATACTTTCACTTTGGTATGTTCCGCTCACTTTTTTAATGGCAAGATGCTAACAGGCATTCAATTCCATATCTATAGTAACTTTTTTATACGAATACGGGGCGCCCCTAGGGGCGCCCCGCAGCTTTATTCTTTTGTAACGGTGACGGCGGAGATGATGTCGCCCGTTCCGGGCTCAAAGGTTATCGTTATACTGTCGCCCACGCTGAGAATGACGACCGGGGGCCAATCTGTGGCATTTATCGCAAAATACATTGCGCTGTTCTCAAGGCGTATATAATAGCGGGTGTTTCCGTTAATCACGGCGGAGCGGATCTCGGCAATTTTGCCCTCCGCCGTTTCCAGGTTCTCCAGAGGCGGCCTGTCGTACCCGTCGATGATCCTGTTGTCGATGAGAAGCGCTTCGTAATTGTCTGCGCAGTTCAGGACGGAAGTGCCGGTGGCCACGATCTGGTATTGCTGGACGTTCACCATTGCGTACATTTTGACCAGGCTGGAGTCGTCCTTCAGGGCGAGGAAATAGGTGGGCTGGCCATTGATGTTCAGGAGCAGCGGGAAGGTGGCCGTATATTTATACTGCTGCACAGCCCCCTTGGCCGAGTCCATGGCGCTGTATTCCTCCGCCCCCGCGCAGCTGTAATACCGGGCCTGCTTTGTGCGCTGGTTGACCAGAATGAAGCCGATGTTGCCCTGGTCTCCGGATACAGAGGTGATTCCCGTGTATAGCCATACGTCGTCGTCCTGGGCAATATAATTATAGCCGTCGGTAGTTTCCGTACAGCCGCGCTGGCCGAACAGGGAGTTCAGAAAGCCGTTCTGGTAAAGCCCGTGCAGGTCATAGTGCTGGATAATAAGCCCGGCGGGATAGACCCTGTCCACCCAGGTGGGGGTGTCGGCAATGTCGTAATATGAGGTCTCGCCGGTGACGGCGTTCACCAGCACGGCGCCCACCACATCAGGGCCGCCGAAAAGCCCGATTTTTTTTGCGATAACTGAAGCGACCCAGTAGGGATTTCCTTCTTCGTCGATCTCAAAGTTGATTTCATAAAACATTTTTGTAGGATACTTGAAGCGCAGGTAGCGGTTGATGTTGCGGAAAAAGTACTCGGAAGGCGAATAACGAATCCCGTTTTCCAGCCGCTTGACGGAAACCTCCTGGGACACCATGTCGATGACCATATAGGCGGGAATCCCGCTGCGCTGGTTGTTAAACCATTTGAAAAAGTCGCCGTAGTTGAGATAGGTAACGCGCACCGGCCGGTCCTGGAAATTGATCTGATAGCTGTCGCCGAAAACCTCAAACTGGGAGACCAGATCGGAAAGCTCCCCCAATTTCCGGTTGGCCAGAACGTTTGCGGAGGCCTTGTCCAGCATCGGAATTTGGTCAAAGGAGATTTCCGCCACCTCGGCGGAGAAGTCACCGGTTTCAACGCTGATCAGCGACGAATAATCCCGCGCGCGGATCAGCCGAAGGCCAATGACGCTGCCCACCAGCATCACGGCAAGGCAAAGACAGACAATGAAGAAAGGGACAGCCGCCTTTTTTCGGATATAGATAAAATAGCTTTTCGGTGTATCACCATGAAAGCCGCTGGTTAAAATCTCACAGACGAAGAACACGGCGCAGAGCAGCAGGATAAAGATATAAAAGTCACCGGAGTGGACGTTCAGCGCCGGAAGTCTGAAATAATAGTACACCATGCCAAACAGCGCTGTGACCAGAATGCAGATCAAAATCCCGGAGCCCTTGGATCTGACCGGCCTGCCCTTCCCGGGGGAACGCCCGCCGCCATCGTTCCGGGGGACGCCGTGGTATTCGCTGGAATTATGGCCGGCGTCAGAACCGCCATGATTGATTATCATAAAGAACCTCCATATTTTTTAAGATGTCTCCGCATATGGTATATTGTACCTGAATTTAAGGCGGTTTACAAATCTTTTTGCGCGAAAGGGCCATCCGAAGCACGGGTCGGGGGCCGGCGCAAAGCGCCGGCCCCCGATCGACGATGTTCATTTCAGAGCGGCCACGCCTTTCATGATAAAGTCGGCGCAGATATACGCGATTTCTATCGGCGGCTCATTTTGGCTGCTGCAAAG
The DNA here is from genome assembly GCA_002427465.1 of Clostridiales bacterium UBA5446. Classification (GTDB taxonomy): domain Bacteria; phylum Bacillota; class Clostridia; order Oscillospirales; family Oscillospiraceae; genus Scatomorpha. Next base: position 34,362 of record DIRC01000057.1, read on the forward strand.
CCAGTCCCTGGTGACGGAAAGAATGCCAGAAACGAGATACGTACAGAAATATTCCAGCCTGTTTTCCTCCGCGGGATACCGGGCGATCAGGAATTTGCGGAAGTACTCGTCCTTCAGCACCAGAAAAAGGCGGTGCTTGAAATGCATATCCCCGTTATTGCACATAAGCGCCTTGCAGATGTCCGCGTTTTCGTCAACAAGGGTGAGAAGCTCGAGAATGAAATGGAAAGCGTCGCCGCCGGGGATCTCCGGGCGGTATTTTCGGCTGACTTCCGTCAGACTCGTAAAAACGCCTTCCTCCAGCCGGTTCAGCAGATCGCCGACATCCTTATAATGGGAATAAAAGGTGCCGCGGTTGACGTCGGCAAGTTCAGCGATTTCATGAACCGTGATTTTGTTTATATCCTTTTCCATCATCAGGGTGGTCAGGGCCATACGCAACTGACGCTGGGTCCTTCGGACGCGGCGATCCACTTTCTTTTCTTCCAAAGCTGTCCCTCCGATTCATTTATTCTATTGGGCGGGATCTACACCTTAATCCAATGGATGCCAGTTTATCAAAGGAATAGGCTAAAGTCAAGATAAACGACTTTATGTCGCTTTTATTGTACAAAGTTTAAAACTGGGGGATATCCAACGCCATGGCAACGGCAATCCGCGCAGCGCATCGCGCATTATTTATAGCAAGCTGAACGTTGCTGCGGATGGATTCTCCGCCGGTAAGCTCCGTAATCTTATTCAGCATGAAAGGGGTCAGATCCTTGCCGTGAACATTTGCGGCTTCCGCGGCTTCCCGGGCGGTGTCGATCACGCCCTCCATATCATCGAAATCCATGGCAAACTGATGGGGGATGGGGTTGCAGACGAGAATGCCGCCGGATAGCCCCATAGCCCATTTTGTATTTATGATTTTTGCGATTTCCCGCTCGTCCTTGGCGGCGTAGTCCAGCTTATATCCGCTGTCACGGCAGTAGAAGGCGGGAAATTCTATAGTGCCGTTGCCAATGACGGGAACGCCCATGGTTTCCAGGTATTCCAGAGTCCGGCCCATGTCAAGCAGCTGCTTTGCACCTGAGCAGACAACGGCGACAGGGGTATGCGCAAGCTCCTGAAGATCCGCTGAAATATCCATGCTGTTCTCGCCGCCGCGGTGCACGCCGCCGATGCCACCCGTGGCAAAGACGCGGATACCGGCCCTTTCGGCAATGAGCATGGTGGCCGAAACGGTTGTGGCGCCTGTCCTGAGGGTGGAAACATATACCGGAATGTCCCGACGGCTGACCTTGCCCACGTTAAGTGAGGAGCACATCTGCTCCAGCTCGGATCTTGACAGGCCGACCTTGATCCGGCCGTCGATGATGGCGACGGTGGCGGGAAGCGCCCCTTCCCCGCGGATGGTTTTTTCCATCTCGGCCGCAAATCCCAAATTCCCGGGCCAGGGCATGCCGTGGCTGAGTATTGTGCTTTCGAGCGCGACCACAGGGGTGCCTGCGGCGAGGGCGGCCTGGATTTCCGGAAGCATGTCGATGTAAGACTTCATATTTTTTCCTCCGATGCTATGTGGTATGCCGGCAAAAAAACAAGAGTTTATGCCTATAGCATTATACACAAAAAATGGGGAGATAATCAAGGCAGATTGATAACCGGGGGAGAGAAATGAGTCGCTTTATGTATATTGCACGGAGCAGCTAAATCGTGTATGATGACATACAGAAAGGGGGGGATCGAGCAGTGGAGTTTAACAGGAGAAACGTCCGAACCCTGTTGCTTTTAATCACGTTTGCCGTGGTGGTATATACACTGGTGCAGAACCTGGGCGAGGTTTTTGGTGCGCTAAGGAGCATCTGGAGTATTCTGGGCACGGTTATCGGCGGGCTTTTTATCGCATTTATCCTCAATGTCCTGCTTCGTGCCTTTGAAAACGGGATATTCCGCCACATGAAGCAGGGGAACAGCCCGAGCCGCCGGAAGCTTGTACGCCCGGTTTCGCTCATCTGCTCTTTGATCATTGCCTTCGGCATTGTCGCGCTTCTGCTTGTGGTGGTCATCCCCCAGCTCTCCAAAACTATATCGGAGCTTGCGGAAAAGCTGCCTGCCTATATCGCCTCCACAATGGTCTGGATTGAGGAATTTCTCGGCGGGTTCGGTCTGTCCGTGGGATCGCTGGCTGATATCTCCATCGACTGGACCGGGACTTTCGACAAGGTAGCGGAGTTCTTCGGCAGCGACGGCGCGCGGGATATCATTGGTACGGCAACCGGCGTCGGGGCGACGGTGGTAGGCGCGGCGGTGGATGTGGTTTTCAGTATTGTTATCGCCGTGTATGTCCTGGCCAAAAAGGAGAAGATAGGGTCCTTTACCAAGCGCTGCATTAACGGCTTTCTTCCGGAAAGGCTGTCGAGGCAGGTTCTGCGGATAGCCTCGCTTTCCGACGAGACTTTTTCCAGCTTCATTTCGGGGCAGTTTTTGGATTCCTGCATTCTGGCCCTGCTCTGCTATATCGGTATGCGGATTTTCAGGTTCCCTTACCCGGAAGTGATTGCGGTTGTAGTGGGCGTAACGTCTCTCGTGCCCATGGTGGGTTCGGTTATCGGCGAGGTGGTGGGCGCATTTTTGATTTTGTTTGTGAATCCGCCGAAGGCCCTGCTGTTTCTGATCTTCATCCTTTGCCTCCAGCAGCTTGAGGGAAGCTTTATTTATCCCCGGATAGTCGGCAAGTCCGTGGGCCTGCCCGGCGTGGTGGTACTCTGTGCGGTTATCACAGGCAGCAAGATATCGGGCGTTTTCGGCGCGATGTTGAGCGTCCCCGTCTGCGCGGTGCTGTATACTCTTTTGCGGGAGGCCCTGGACGCAATTGAGACCGGGAGCGCCTCGCCCCGGAACACCGGGGGTTAAGCCGAGGGCCGACTGCTTGTCCACCCCATAAAAAAATAACGTCTGCCGATATTATCGGCAGACGTTATTTTTTTGTGCAGCCGGCCGCCGGGTGAAAAGGGGAAAACCCCGGGCGGCACCCGGATGCGCTTACGGTCCCATTACCGGGTTAAGGTTCGCCGCGGTGCGGCAGGCAGCGGATCAGATCAGGCGTCGACACAGACCTTGCCCGGGTTGAGGATCATGTCGGGATCAAAAATATGTTTAATGGCGGACATCAGGCCGTACGCCGTATCCCCGGCGGATTCCCTCAGGTATTCCTTTTTCGCGTGGCCGATTGCGTGCTCACCGGACACCTGCCCTTCGAAGATCATACATTTGGTGTACGCCTTATCCATGAATATTTTGGCTCTTTTTTTGAAATCATCCTCAGGAAGGGTGTTGGTGCAGGCATAAATATGGAGGTTTCCGTCGCCGGCATGGCCGAAATTGCGGACGGTAAGCCCAACTTCTTCGCCAAGGCTGCGGGTAAAGCCGAGGAATTCGGCGATGCGGTCTACGGGGACGACCACGTCCAGCTCATCAAGCAGCTTCGTATCCGCTTCAATGGCGGTCAGGAAAGAGCTGCGGGCCGCCCAAACATCTTTTTTCAGGGTCGGGGTATCCACAACCAGAATATCCATAGCCGCGGCTTTTTCCGAAACTTCGGCCAGCTTCTCCATTTTAAGGTCCAGCTCATCCTCGCTGTTGCCGACAAAGGTGACGAGCAGGCAGGCGGCGACGGGTTCGCCGTTCATTTCCGTGGGGAAGACCTGGTTGCCGGTGAAGGCGGCGGAGGATTTAATGATATCGGCGTCCATGAACTCGATGGACTGGGGATCCAGATTCGCCAGCTTGATGCCGGGAACGGCGGCGATGCAGCTCTCTATGTCCGCAAAGGGGAGGATGAGGCTGACATCCATTTCCGGCTTTGGAATCAGCTTGAGGGTAAGCTCGGTGATAATGCCCAGAGTGCCTTCGGAGCCGATCATCAGGTGCAGCAGGCTGTATCCTGAGCTGGATTTGCAGACGGTTTTGCCCAGCTTCATTATTTCGCCGCTGGGCAGTACGACGGTCATGGCCAGAACATAATCCCGGGTGACGCCATATTTCACGGCGCGCATGCCCCCCGCATTGGTGGAGACGTTGCCGCCCAGGGTGGCGGTCTTTTCGCCGGGATCCGGGGGATACATCAGCCCATGCTCAAGAGCGTCGGCCGCCAGATCCTGGAGCAGGACGCCCACCTGGGTATGAACGACCAGGTTTTTCATATCGTAGGAGAGGATCTTGTTCATGCGCGCGGTGCTGAGAACAAGACCGCCGCAGATGGGTACGGAGCCGCCGGCCAAGCCCGTGCCGGCGCCGCGGGGCGTCACGGGGATTTTGTTGGCCGCACATATTTTCATGATTGCGGAGACTTCCTCGGTGCTCTCCGCCTCGCAAACGGCCTCGGGGGAAAACTTGCCATAGATCGGCATCTCGTCGTGGGTGTAGTCTGGGGAAATGCCATCTCCCATAAAGAAGCGTTTTTCGCCCACAACGGCTTTCAGTTGTTCTGCAATCTCGGGTGTAATTTTATGATAAGCTGTCATCTTATCTATCCTCCATCATAGAAACTTATGTACGCGGTTTTCGCGGGGGGGCTGAAAACGGCGACGGCTGTTACTGCCGTTAAAGTTATTAGATCATAGTTGTTCGCTGATGTCAAGGAAACATTGCCATATTGTTAGGCAACTAATACATTAAATTCGTGCATTATCAATAAAACAACGCCATTATCCCATTGGATACGGATTAACACCCAGGAGAATCAGGCCGCCTAAAAGGACAATGACGATCAGGCAGTAATACAGGCAGGGCAGAAGGTTGGTTCTGATGACCTTGCCCTCGTTTCCGATAGTGCCTGTGGTGGCGCAGGCGGAGACCACGTTGTTGACGCAGATCATGTTGCCTGCGGCGCCGCCGATGCTTTGCAGGGCGACGATGATGACCTGGGGCATGGCGAGCAGGGTTGCGGTTTCAAACTGCAGCGCCGCGAACAGGGTGTTCGAAACGGTGTTTGAACCGGACATAAAAGCGCCCAGAACGCCGATGATGGGCGCGATGACGATATAGACGCTCTTGAAAACATCCGCCAGAGCCTGGGCCATGCAAAGCAGCATGGAGGCGTCGGTATAGGTGGCGTTGATCGTGGTGTTGCGGTAGATGGCCACCATAGCGGTTCCGAAGATAATGGCGATGAAAGCCCCAAGAACCTGACGGCCGGTGTCCTTCAGGGATTCCTTGATCTTTTCGCCAGGCATCTTATGGATGAAAAAGGTCAGCACGCAGACCAGAACAAATGGGAATATGCCGGGGTTCCAGCCCCAGTTCCATTTCCAGTTGCAGGTTTCAATGCCCAATATCTTGGTGGCGCTGACGGTGAAGGGCGCGCCGGTGAGCAGGGTCTTGATGCCGAAAACGTTCAGGCGGGTGCACACAAGAATCAGGGCGATAAGGATGTAAGGAGTCCAGGCGAGAAGCTGAGGCATACCGTTATCCACGTCCGCCTTGACCTCCTGAATAGACCGCCAGCTGTCGTCCCAGCCCTCACTGGGTGCGAAGTCCCAGACGGTTTTGGGTACCAAAAAGCCCTTCTTGGCGGCGATGACGACGATAAACAGAGTGCAGATCGCGCCCACAAGGGAAGGGAACTCCGGCCCAAAAACGAAAGCCATGAGCAGATAAAAGGCGTCAAAGGTAAGGGAGGTGAACAGGGCGAAGGGCAATGCGGCAAAGGCGTCCCGGCCTTTTTTCTCTTTGCCAAACAGCTTGCACATCACATAAACGCCCAAAAAGACAATTAAGATACAGCCGGTGGCGTGGCCGATGGCCGTGAATTTCGTCAGGGCCATTCTGAAGGCCTCCGTATTTCCGCCGAGAGCCTCCACCTGTGATTGGACGATTGTGGTGGCGGTGTTAGTGGGCGTGCCCACCGCGCCAAAAGAGACGGGTGTGCTGTTGTAGATCAGAGCGACGATGGCGGCGCAAAGGGGCGGAAAGCCGAGGCTGATGAGCAGCGGGGCTGCCAGGGCGGCCGGAGTGCCAAAGCCGGCGGCTCCCTCAATAAACGCGCCGAAGACAAAGCCAACAATGATGACCTGGATGCGCCGGTCGGGTGTGATGTTCTTGAACAGCCGCTGTATTGCGGTAACTGCGCCGGAGTGCTTGAGCGTGTTCATGACCAGAATGGCGCCGAAGATGATGACCAGAACCGAAATTGAGTCCAATGCGCCGCTGATGGAATACGCCGCAACGGTGACCCAGTCCTGCTTCCATACAAGCAGGGCAATGATCGCCGCCGTGATCCATGCCAGAGGCAGTGCCTTTTTTGCCCCCCAGTTGAAAACCAGCATCAGGACAATGGTAAGCAAAATTGGGACTGCTGCGATTAATGCATACACTTTTCTTCTCCCTCCAAAAATTAAATTATTATGACATCTGTTATCCCTTTCCGACACAGCCCCCCATAGACGGACTAGATTATACATGCAGTATACCACGATGAAAAGCACTTCGCAACCCGAAATTATAGTTATTGTACAAAAATATTATGATGGAAACATGAGAAATATGACAAATAGACAAACAATTAACGAGGATGCCTTTGTCCAATAAAAAACCGCGGGGCCGGCCGGCTCCGCGGTTGTCATTTTTGCTGTGCTATGATTTGGTATTTGATTTTTTTTCCAGCTGCAGCCGGCGCCGTTCCCGCATATTATCCGAAATTTTCTCCCAAAGGGCGGGGATGACGACCGACAGCTTTTTCTTCAGCCTTTTGAAAAGGCCCACAAGCAGGCGGACGGCAAAGTAAAGCGGATACAGGCCGAACAGGACGGCCAAAGCCAGCATGAGGGCGGCATAATCCTCTGCGTACCGGGCGGCGTTTTCCCAATAGGGAAAGACCACGCCTTCGCTGCTGATTGACCTCTCGCCGAAATTCAGGATGAGGCCGAAGGCGGAGGAGAGGGAAAACCGACCGGTGTTTTGAAGCGTCACGGCGTCGGTGAAGCCGGTTTCGGCGATATCCAGGGCAAACCCGGAAATCGGATTTGCGCAGACAAGCTCATAACAGCTCACGTTGGTTTCGGAAATGCCGTTCAGGGTGTCGTAATACATGAACATGCCCGCTTCGCCGCTGTAGGCCTTCCGGCTGGCAAAGTCATCCTCGCGGGATATCACGCCGGCAACCAGATAGGGCTTGTCGTCAATAGTGACCGTCATGCCGGCCAGTTCCACGCCGCCAAAGAGTTTCCAGGCCAGCGTCTCGTCCAGCACAACCTTATCGTGCATCAGATCGGTCTCCCGCAGATATCCGCCGGAACGAAGCTGGAGTGGGTGGAAGGCAAACCAGTCGCCGCCGACGCCGAGGGTGGTGACGCTTGCGCTGCCCTTGGTGCCCTTGACGGTGATCTTGGCCTCTGCGCTGTACGCGTCCACCCATAGGTTCCCGCCCTCCGGTGCCTCCAGGGACGCGTCGGTCAAAGCCTTTTCAACCGATTGCCGGAACTTATAGACGTCGGACAGGGTGACGCCCTTGCCTATCGGAAAGTAGGCCGAAACCTGAGCAAATCGGGTTTCGCTGCCGCCGCGATAGCGCTCCGCCATCTGCTGGGAGACCAGGGTGTTCCCGATGCGCCCGAAGATCACGAGGCAGGCGGCGCAGAGCAGGAACAGCACACAGTGGGGCAGGTGTGCGATGATTTTCGCTATTCGGGTTTTACTTGGTTTCCTCACCGGCCTCAGTCCTCATCAGTTATCCGCCAGCCTTACCAGCATACCGCTTTCAATGGGCTTGGTGGCGTTGGTTATCACAAAATCTCCGGTGAATACGCCGCCGGAAACGGCGCTGTTGGTATCGTCCGTGGCAAGCACCTGCACATCCGCCCGGGTGGCGGCGTACCGGTTGCCCAGGGGGCTGCTTTTGGCCACCACCACCAGCACGAAGCTGCCGTTTGCGTCCTCACGCACCGCGCTGTTGGGCACGACCACCTCATAGTTCTGGCTTTTCTGGCCGATGGAGACGGATACGGAGGTGCCGCTTTCCACATCACCCTTAACTTCGAACACGAGAATCTTGTTCTGGGCCGGCGCCTGGGGATCGACCCTGATGGTCGCAAGGGTGGCGGAAAGGCCGCTGCTGCCCCACCAGCCCATGCTGATCTCGGCGGAGTCCCCTACGGACACTTTTTTTGCCTGTTCTTTGGTGACGGTCAGGGAGACGGAATATCCCCGGTCCGGCACCTCGATGGTGGCCATGGGTGCGCTGGGATCGGTGGTGTTCCCGGCCGTGACGCCGATGGATTTGACGACGCCGTCCACCTGGGAATAGATGCTGCCGCCGGCGCCGCCGCTCAGCTCGTTGACCTTTTCGGCGGCCTGGGAGATCTGGCGCTGCATTTTCTGAAGCCCCAGATTGTCCAGCTTCAGCGTCTTGATGGCGCTTTGCAGTTCGTCCTGATAGGTGACGACGCTGTCCTTTGCGGTCTCGTAAATGGTCTTTTTGGCCGTCAGGTCGTCATAGGTATCCTGGGCGGCGTCCATAACGGCCTTGGCTTCCGTAACCTTCTTTTTCAGGCTGGAGTTGTCGGGGGACAGCGAGTCGTAATAATGGTTCAGGGCGCTGCTGTAAGCGGCCGCGGCGTTGTCAAAAGTGCTCTGCGCGTCGGAGATAGCCGTGTATGCGGCCGACATGTCCGATTTTTTAAATTTCTTTCCGTCGGAGGTTTCGTATTCTTCCGTGCTGTCTTCATATTCCCCGGCCAGAAACTGCATATAGTCCTTCGCGTTGTATGAGGTGCCCTGAGCTTGGGCGGTGGCGTCTTCCTCAAGGGCCTTATACGGTTCAAGATATTTGATTTTTGTGGCGTTGAGGGCGGTTTCAGCCTCGTTTCTGGTATTCAGAGCGGCCTGAACGGCCGAATAGTCGCCTCCGCCCCCGGAGCCGGCGCCGCCTGCGGCCTCCAGCTTGTCCACGGCGTTGTTGTATGCGGCCGTGGCGGTCGCCAGGACGGTTTTCGCCACGCTGACGTCATTATCCGTAACGGCGTTATTGTCCCGCTCGGCGATTGCGGCCTCCAGCTTTTCCCGGACGCGCTTGATGGCGGGGTTTTCTCCGTTTCCGTCGGTCTCCCCGGCGTTGATCAACGCAACCTGATAGCTGTACTGAAGCTCCTCCAGGGCGGATTTTGCCGCCTCCAGCTCGTCGCTGTCTCCATCTGCCAGCACAAAGAGCAGGTCGCCGGCGGCAACCTGCTGCCCGACCTTGACAGCAACGGACTTGACCTTCCGGGAGTCCTCGGATTTGACCTCATAGGTCTCCGTGGCCTCAATGGTTCCGGTACCCCGGATTCTTGTGGTGATGGTGCCGGACTGGGCATATTGGGCCGACACCTCCGGCAGGGAGCGGTTCATGATGGTGTTGGAGAAAAAGGTCAGCACCAACATGACCGACAGGAATACTATTGCGGCATTTTTTACCCAGCCTCTATTTTTGATCTTTTCTTCAGTCATAATGAACCTTCCCCAATAAGTTGATCTATCCCTTGACGGAACCGGAGTTTGCGATACCCTCAACCAGGTATTCCTCGCCGTGGAGGAACAGCAGCAGCGTCGGTATCATATAGATGGTGGCGATGGCGAAGGCCAGTCCGACCTCGCCGGAATTTATGGTCGACAGATACACGGACAGCGGCTGCTTTGTGGCGTCAGGCAGGAGGATCAGCGGCTGCTCGACCATGTTCCAATAATCGATGAATACGAGGATCGCGATGGAATAAAGCGCGCTGCGGCACTGGGGCAGGCAAACCCGCGTGAAGATCTGCCACTCGCCAGCCCCGTCCAGCTTGGCCGCTTCAATGAGGGCGGCCGGGATTCGGCGCATAAATTTCGTCAGCAGGAATACCGAGAACGGCGCGAACATCCCGGGCAGAATAATCGCCCAGCGGGAGTTCAGGATGCCAAGCCAGTCCGACACCAGATAGTTGGGAACGAGCGTCACCTGGTAGGGCATCAGCATTAAAATAACATAAAAGAAAAAGATAAACGCCCTGATTTTTCCCCGCCATCGGGAAAATCCGTAGGCCGCTATGGCGGCAATGGCTACCTGAAGCAGTACAATCGGGATGACAAGGATGACGGAATTCCAGAATTTATAAAGATAATCCGGACTCTTCAGCAATACGGTTATGTACTGGGAGAAGGTGACCTTGTCCGGAATGAATTTCAAGTTGACCCGCTCGGACATATAGGTGCCCCCCGATCCCGAGGTGCCCGAGGAAAAAACCACGCCGTAGTTGGCGGAAAGCTCGGACTGGGACATGAAGGAGTTGGAGATGGTCAGAACGGTGGGCACAAGAAACAGCAGGGCGAAGGCCGCGCAGAGCAAAAACATGACCGTGCGGCCGAAAAGGCGCTTTTTTTTCATCCCTCAACATCCTTTCCGAACCAATCCTCGACCTTGAAAAGGATCGCGATGATGACGACCATGACGATGGCCATCAGAACCGCGGCGGCGGACAGCTTTTGGTAATCGAGGGATTTAAACGTATTGTTCATGAAGTGCTGAAGCATATACAGCGTCTCATACGGATAGTCGCCGGTCAGCAGGTAGACCTCCCGGAACACCTTGAAGGAGTTGATCAGGGACAGGATCGTGACGAACAGCACCGTCGGTGAAAGATAGCGCAGCTTTATGGCGAAGAATTTATAGAGCTCGGAAGCGCCTTCCACGTCGGCCACCTCCAGAAGCTCCCGGGGGATATTGGCCAGAGCCGCCATGAAAAGGATCATATTGTACCCGAGGTTTTTCCATAAAAACAGCGTAATGACCACAAGCTGGCTGTATTCGGATTTCATCCAGTCGATCTTGTCCATCCCGAAAGTGAGCAGAAAGCCGTTCAGCGCCCCGTTGTAATGGAAAACCACCTGCCAGATCAGGACGATGGACGCTACGGGGACCATCATGGGGCTGAGGAAGAAGGTGCGGAACTGGCTTTTCAGCGGAATCCGGCTTTCCAGCATCAGGGCAAGGCCCATGGAAAGCACCACGGCCAGCGGCACGGCCACAGCCGAAAAGCTCAGGGTGTTCTTTGCCGCCGTGATAAAGGCGGAATTCTTAAGAAGGGCTAAAAAATTGTCCAGAAAGACAAATTCCGGGTCCAGGGGGCTTCTGACTATGGAGTAGTATACGACCACGCCGAAGGGAATGATAAAAAACACCAGAACGCCGAGAACGCTGGGGCCTATGTAGGCGACGCTGCGGAGAAAATCCTTCAGCCTCTCGTTGGAGCCGCTCCGCTTTCTCGTTATTTTATCCATCTTTCGCCTCCAGCACGGTACGGTAGTTTTTTGAAGTCACGGCGGAACGCACACGGGACGGACCTGATGCGCGTTCCGCCGTAATTTTGTGGGGGTTGAGGAATTCAAGCCTCAAACCGGGTTACTTATCTCTGTTCGTTGACATAGAGGGATACGCGGCTCTGGATCATTGCCGCCGTGTCCTCCGGGGATTTCTGCCCGGAAAAGAAGGCCTTGGCCTCCTCGTTTATGATGTCCATGATGGCCGTGTCGTAGCTGAATACCCGGGTGGTACCGTTAATGAGGGCCATAATCTCGTCGGCTTCCTCCTGGGTGAGGGTCTTAATCTCAATTTCCAGGGAACCCCATCCCCAGCCTCCCCTGGATTGCTCAACCTGCTCGCCGGTTACGGGGTCGGTATAGTACTCAGGCGTCATGGCCTCGGTCAGCTTCTTGTCAAACGCTTTCTGGTTGGTGGGGTAGTTCCAGATGTTGTACGTCTGATAGTCTTCGGTCAGCAGGGTACGCATGAATTCCCAGGCGCCGTCCTTATTCTTGCACTTTGAGGACATGGCCAGGCCGCTGTCTAGCTGGAAGGCGGTGCCGTCGCGGTTTTCAGTGGGGAAGCCGATGAAGGTGACGTCGCCCCCGAACATGGCCTTGTACATCTGATAATTCTCAAAATCGCTGAGGTAGAGCATGGAGAGCATCTGTTTGCCCGACGCGATCCGGCTGGGCTCATCCTCGTAGTCTCCGGCTTCCCAATCTATGCTTTCCCAGTCGAAGGTTTCGGGGAACAGGTCGGTGAAGGCCAGAAGCTTGATGAATTCAGGGCTGTCAAAGGTGCATTTTCCGGTGGACCAGTCGACGAAAGTGTCAAGACCAAGGGAGCAGCACTGATAGAGGATATCACTCTTCACGGTGCCCATGCCGAAGACCTCGGCGCCTTCCGGCATGGTTTCGAGGGCCGCGTAAAGGTCATCCAGGGTCCAGCCCGGTTCGTCGCCTACCACCGAGGAGGCGCCGACCACGGAATATACCGCAAAGCTGGGGCTTATCTGATAGAGCTTTCCGTCCTGGGAGAGGGCGTTAAACACAGGGGCAACAAGGCTGTCGCGTCCGCCGAGGTCGGTATCGCCGTCTATATACGTCCAGAGGTCCTCCAGAAGGCCCTTGGCGGCGTACTGCCGGATCGGGAGGCTGTTGGTGTCCATAATATCGGGTACCTGACCCGCAATAATCTCTGTGGACAGCTTTGTGAGGCCGGCCGAATAGTCTTCGTTGGTATTATACTCCGAATAGTCCTTGACCTCAATGCGATAGTTTTCATTTGCTTTGTTAAATTTGATAATCTGGCTGCGGAGGTTCCAGTCCAGATACATGCAGGCGTATGTCAGGGTCGTCTTTTGGCTGGAGGCGGAATAGGGAGTTTTGGTCAGTGTGACGATTTCATTTTCGTGACTGTCCTCTGTGTAGGTGGAGGAGAAGCAAAGAATCCGCCCATCGGGAAGGGGGGTGATAGAGCTGATATTATTGCTGTCCACGTCGGAATTAATCCAGGTAAAAAGCTTTTCGTTGGTTTCGGTTTTCAGGCTGTATCCGAAAAAGCTGGTGCCGGTGTCGTAATAGAAGTCGTAGTCTCCCGCGCCGGGATAAAGGTTCCAGGCGTTGTAAGGGGCGACGGCGCTCTTTCCGAAGCCCTTGGAGGCCACGTCTATGGGTTTTACAAGGTAGCCGGAGGAAGTCTCGTCATAGGCCATGACGGCCACGCTGCCGTCCGCCAGGGTTACCATGCCGTTAATCCAGCCGCCGTCGGACCCGATCTCAAAGAGCGGCGTGCCGGCGCCGTCGAGAACGGAAACGTTCCCTTCGCCGTCTGCGATATAGAGATTGCCCTGGCTGTCCACGGAGAAGTTCCTCATATAATAGTATTCGCTGTCCTTCTGCAGGAAGCTGAGGTCGATGGAGGTCAGCTCCGCGCCGGTCAGATCCAGCTTGCGGATGAAGTACTGCTCCTTGCTGTCGCCATAATAATCCCATTTATTCTGGGTGGTTTCGTCAAAACCGTCCGGCAGGTCGAAGGAGTAGGTGTAGAGGTTCTCATAGATCCAGATATTGCCGGCCGCGTCCACCGTCATGCTGTTGACGTTGGCGTTGCCCTCCATGCCTTCGGGAACTTTGGGCTGGGCATAGGCCGTCAGCTCCTGCATGTCCGTGCCGTCCTCTTTTATCGAGATCAGGGCGGTCCGGTATGTATCATATTCATATGTCTCCATGATGGGATTGCCGTCGCTGCCGGTTTCCCCCGTGGGATAGGATTCCGTTTGCGTGCCGTCCTTGATATTGGCGACCATGTACAGCCGCCCATCGTACCAGCTGCAGCTTTGGATATAGTCTATGCCGGACTCCGAGCCCACCGACGCATAATTGGCCACATAGACGTATTCGGGCGTCTCCACGCCGCCGTTGCCGGACGGACCGTTGGTCTTCCCGCCGCAGGCGCTCAGGCTCCCAAGAGCCAGAATGAGCGACAGTACGGCTGCCGCCGCCCTTTTGAAATTTTTCATTTTATTGTCCCTCCCAGATTGTTGGCTTCATCTGTACCAAGCGAATTAATACAGACAAGATATCATTGCTCAGTAAAAAAGTCAATGAAATTTGCGCACGGCCATTTCAATGTAAGATATGACGGCGGCCGGGCCCATATGTTTCGCTCCCCGGGACAATAGTGCATCGGAAGATATGCTTAATTAAGGAATGCGTTCTCTTGACATCTTTAAAAGAAGCAATATAATGAGAATGGATTGAATTATCCCGATTCAATTGATGAAAGGAGACAAAAAAACATGGCAAAATATGTTTGCAATATCTGCGGCTACGAATATGACGAAAGCGCGGGCTATCCCGACGGCGGAATCGCGGCCGGAACGAAATGGGAGGACCTCCCCGAGGATTTTGTCTGCCCCCTGTGCGGGGCCGGCAAGGACGAGTTTTCCAAAGCCTGAACCATGGAAACTACCAGGAAGATTTTCCCCGAGCTGTTTTTTGTCGGCGGAAACGACCGGCGCCTGGCGCTGTTTGAGAGCAATTTCCCCATTCCCCGGGGTGTGTCCTATAATTCCTATCTGCTGATGGACGAAAAGACCGTCCTTTTGGATACGGCGGACGCCGCGCTGGGGGCCCGGTATTTCGATAATGTGGAACAGGTTCTCAACGGCAGGCCGCTGGACTATCTTGTGATCCACCATATGGAGCCAGATCACGCGGCGCTGATTTCGGAGCTTCTTCGCCGCCATCCGGGTGTGAAGATCATCGGAAACAAGAAGACATTTACCCTGCTGGAGCAGTTCTACGGCCTGGCGCCGGACGGGTCGGCAATTGTGGTGGGCGAAGGGGATACCATCTCATTTGGAAAGCATTCGCTGACTTTCTATATGGCTCCGATGGTTCACTGGCCCGAGGCCATGGTCAGCTACGACCCGGTTTCGAAGGCCCTGTTCTCGGCGGACGCCTTTGGCACCTTCGGCGCGCTGGACGGCGCGGTCTTTGCAGACGAGGTGGGCTTCGATGCCCACTGGCTGGAGGACGCGAGGCGCTATTACACAAATATCTGCGGAAAATACGGCGCCCAGGTACAAGCCCTTCTGAAAAAAGCGGCCGCATTGGACATTGCGCTGATTTGCCCGCTCCACGGTCCGGTTTGGCGCCGGAAATTGGACTATTTCATCGGCCTTTACGACAAATGGAGTACCTATACCCCCGAGGACAGGGAGGTGGCGGTGTTCTATGGTTCCATGTACAACAATACGCTCAACGCCGTGGAGGTTCTTTGCGCCATGCTGGTGGAAAAGGGCGTCCGTGTCAAGGCGTACGACGTGGCGTCCGTGCACGTATCGGAGCTGGTGAGCGAGGCTTTCCGCGTCAGCCACCTGGTTCTGGCCGCGCCTACCTATAATAACGGGCTTTACCCGCAGATGGCCTCTCTGCTCCACGACATGAAGGCGCTGAACATCCAAAAGCGCACCGTGGCCGTGATCGAAAACGGCAGTTGGGCGCCTCAGGCAGGGAAGCTGATGACCGAGGCCCTGGCCGGGATGAAGGAAATGACCGTTTTGCCGGAGCGCGTCACCATTAAATCCGCTCTGAAAAGCGCGCAGCGCGCCGAGCTTCAGGCGATGGCGGATGCGATAGCCGCGTCAATTCAAAGCTAATACCCGCATTTTTCCGGGGAAGGCATTGGGGCCTTCCCCGGATTTGCCATATTTTGAGTAAGCTGGGCTTTTGCAGGAACATTACCGTATCGCCCCACGTCACACCAGTAATAAATCACGGACGGAGGTAAAAAAATGAAAAAGCAAATTCTTGCCCTGTTTGCCTCCCTGATCCTCGTTTTCTGCCTTGCCGGCTGCGGCGCGGCGTCCGCCCCGAAAACCCAGGCCAATGTTTCATACGGCGGCGGGGCCGCCGAAGAACAGGCGGAAAACCGCGGGCAGGCTGCCGATGAAGCCGGAGGCATCCATGATGGGGAGACGGAAATTCCCAGCGCCGCCGGAGAGAGCGGCGCGCCGGTGGCCGACAAGATCATTTATTCCGCCTATGCGGAGATTGAGACCCGGGATTTCGACGCTTCTGTGGCGGGGGTATACTCCCTTATCACACGCTACGGCGGATTTCTGGAGACCTCATCCGTTACGGGGAACGATTACTATGCATCCCGTTCCTCCCGCTCCGCCAGTTTTGTGATCCGGATCCCGTCGCAGCACTTCGAGGCGCTGACGGGCAGCCTCACGGAGCTGGGCAACGTACCCTACAGCAGCACCAGCGCCCAGAATATCACCGCCCGGTACAACGACACCCAATCCCGCCTGGACGCGTACGAGATCGAGTACGACCGGCTGCTTTCGATGCTGGAGCAGGCGAAAACCGTTGAGGAGATGCTGGCCATTGAACAGCGCCTTTCCGATGTGCGGTACAGCATCCAGAGCCTGTCCGACACCATCTCCGGCTGGGACAGCCTGATAAGCTACAGCACCGTTGAGCTGCGGCTTGATGAGGTTGTGGAATACACCGAGGAGCCGCTGGAAACCGGAAACTACTGGGAAGAAGTGGGGGCGGCCTTTTCGGCTACCTTGAAGGGGCTCGGCCGGTTTTTTAAAAACCTTCTGAAGGCCGTGATCGCCGTTTCGCCCATCCTGGTTGTTCTTGCGGCGGCCGCCGCCGTGGTGCTCCTTGCCCTTCGCCCCTTCCGCCGCGGCCGGAAAGGCAAACCGGAGCCCGGCCAAAAGGTAAAGCCGGAAGCCGATCAGGAAGATAAAAGTGAAAAGCCGGCTCCTTGACAATTCCTTCCGCCGATGATAGAATCTTTTTTACGGCCCATGGGGGAGTAGTCTGCCGTTTTTCAGCGGCGGCAAGTCAACAAACATGGCTTTTTGCCTGGCTTGCATTAAAAGACCAGACTCATGGATAGGCTAACCCTATCCATGAGTCTTTTTATGTTATAGCTGAATGATTGAAAGGACAGACAGAAAAGTGAAATATTACTGTCAGGACACTGAAGTTGTATTAAATCAGGTCGGCGGGACCCGCCGGGGTCTTTCCTCGGAGGAAGCCTCCCTGCGTCTTGAGCGAAACGGTAAAAACAGGCTGGCGGAGGGGAAAAAGGATTCCCTGATGAAGCGGTTTTTCTCTCAGATGGCCGACCCCATGATCCTTATCCTGCTGGCCGCCGCGGCTATTTCCGCCATCACCTCGTTCATGGCGGGGGAAGGTATGGCGGATGTTTTCATCATCCTGTCCGTCGTCCTGATCAATGCCGTGCTGGGCGTTTATCAGGAGAGCAAGGCGGAAAAAGCCATTGAAGCCCTGCAGGAGATGGCGGCGGCCACCAGCCGCGTTTTGCGGGACGGCCACGTCAGCGTTATAAGGAGCGAGGAACTGGTGGTTGGCGACGTGGTGCTGCTGGAGGCCGGGGACGCCGTTCCCGCCGACGCCAGGATCATCGAAAGCGCCAGCCTCAAGATTGAGGAGGCGGCACTCACCGGCGAGAGCGTCCCGGTGAATAAATTCATCGACATCATTAATCTCGAGGGAGCCAGGGACGTCCCGCTGGGAGACCGCAGCAACATGGCGTATATGGGCAGCACCGTTGTCTACGGGCGCGGCGCCGCCGTGGTCACCGCCGCGGGCATGGACACGGAAATGGGGAAAATTGCCGACGCCCTTGAAAACGCGCAGCAAGGCCAGACCCCGCTGCAGATAAAGCTGGCCCAGCTTTCCAAAATTCTGACCTGGCTGGTGCTGGGCATCTGCGTGGTGATCTTCGGCATCCAGATCATCAGGGCCGGCGGCTTCACGGGCGAGGTGATTCTCCACTCCTTCATGATCGCCGTATCCCTTGCCGTTGCCGCCATTCCCGAGGGGCTTGTGGCCGTGGTCACGGTGGTCCTGTCCATAGGCGTCACCAATATGTCGAAGCGCAACGCGATTATCCGCCGGCTCACGGCAGTGGAGACCCTGGGCTGCGCCCAGATCATCTGTTCAGACAAGACCGGAACTCTGACCCAGAACAGGATGACCGTTGTGGACCGTTACGGCGACGATGAAACGCTTTTGTCCACGGCCATGGCCCTGTGCTCCGACGCGGAGCTGGGCGAGGACGGAAAGGCCGTCGGCGAGCCGACGGAATGCGCCCTGGTCAACTATGCCGCGAGCCTTGGCCTGAACAAGGATCAGTTGAAGGCGGCCGCGCCGCGTATCGGTGAGGCGCCTTTCGACAGTATGCGCAAGATGATGTCCACCGTGCATTCTGCGAAGGACGGAATCGTGCAGTATACCAAGGGCGCCCCGGACGAGGTGCTGAAAAAATGTACCCACTACCTGTCCGGCGGAACGTGTATTCCAATGGATGACGCCGCCCGGGAAAAGATTCTTGCCGCCAATAAGGATATGGCGGACCGGGCCCTGCGGGTTCTTGCCGCCGCGTACCGTTCCTGGGAGAATCGGCCGCAGGACTTCTCAAGCGCCGGCCTTGAGCGGGATCTTTGCTTTGTGGGCCTTACCGGCATGATAGATCCGGTGCGCCCCGAGGTAAAAGACGCCATTATCGAATGCCGGAGCGCCGGGATTCTTCCAATTATGATCACCGGCGACCACGTGGACACAGCCGTCGCCATCGCCACGGAGCTGGGTATTCTGGGCGGCGGGACCCGGGCCGTCACCGGCGCCCAGCTCAACGAGATGTCGGACGAGGAATTTGCCGAGGCCTTCAGGAACATTTCTGTTTATGCCCGCGTCCAGCCGGAGCATAAGGTCAGAATCGTCAACGCCTGGCGGCAGGCGGGCTTTGTCACCGCCATGACCGGAGACGGCGTCAACGACGCCCCCTCGATAAAATCCGCTGATATTGGCGTGGGTATGGGGATCACCGGTACGGACGTTACGAAGAACGTGGCCGATATGGTTCTGGCTGACGACAACTTCGCCACCATAGTCGGCGCGGTGGAGGAGGGACGCCGGATATACGACAATATCCGCAAGGCGATCCAGTTCCTGCTGGGCTCCAATATGAGCGAGGTCATCAGCATCTTTGTCGCCACAATGATGGGTTTCGTCATTCTGGAACCGGCCCATTTACTGTGGATCAATCTGGTTACCGACAGCTTCCCGGCCCTGGCCCTGGGCGTGGAAAAGGGCGAGGCCGGCATTATGCGCCGCCGTCCCCGCGAGGCGCGGGAGGGCGTCTTTGCCGGCGGCATGGGCGTGGACGTGGCGTATCAGGGCCTGATGATCTCGCTGCTGACGCTGTTCTCCTATTTCCTCGGCCACCGCATCGAAAGCGGCGTCTGGGAGATTGCCCAAAGTTCGGACGGCGTCACCATGGCATTTTTGACCATGAGCATGGCGGAAATCTTCCACAGCTTCAATATGCGTTCCCAGCGGGGCAGCCTGTTCGGCATTACCGGCATGAACCGCGCCCTGAACCTGGCCGCCTTGGGCAGCCTGCTTTCCACGACCCTGGTGATCGAGGTGCCGGTCCTTGCCGACGCCTTCGGCTTTGCTCCCATCGGGTTCAACGAATACCTGGCGGCGCTCTTGCTTGCGGTATGCACGATCCCCATTGTGGAAATCGTGAAGTTTTTCCAGCGGCTGGCCGCGAATCCCGGAGCGGTCTGAATAATAAAATAAACGACTCCGCGTTCATTCGCGGAGCCGTTTATTTTTCCGGGCGGCAGGAAGCTTCAGCAGCCCAGCAGGTTCTTCAGTTCGCCCCAAAGCTCCAGCACCCGGAATTTGAGAACGTAACCCCCGGTCTCGTCCGGGATCAGCATGGAGTCCCCGTCGGAAATGGTTTCCATGGCGGAGGAAGCTTCCGTGGCCGACAGGCACAGGGGCGGAAAGACAACGCACCACCAGTTGCGCCCCGCCCCCTCGCCCAGAACCACGCGAAGAGAGGTGTACGTCCCGGCGGGCAGGGCAAATCCGTCATATTCGCGGGTGGGATAATTCTCCCGACCGAGATCCACGCTGACGCGTCTGCCTTCAGCCGCGTCGGCGGCCGCGGCCTCTATGCCCTCCAGGGAAGCTTCCAGGATATCCAGGGCCTCCGCCGCGTTTTCCGCGGCCTCCAGCCGGGGGGAAAGGTATTCCAGCACCCGGTCGCGTACCCGGAGCTTAATTGCCTGCTCCGTCTCGTC
>DIRC01000057.1:54562-76087 GCA_002427465.1 Clostridiales bacterium UBA5446
GCCCAGGTTCCGGCGCAAAGGGACAGGCATAGTGACAGCAGCAGGGCTATTTCAATTTTTGTTAACCAGATTTTTTTCATCATATGTACCTCACAGTGATATTATCGCCATGAGGATCAGAGGTTATACCGGCCGGAAACATAAAAACAGACGGTTTTAAAACCGTCTGTTAGATTTACGCGAAATGCTTTTATCCCATGACAGAGCCCTGAATCCGGGTCAAGAATACCTCGCGGCAGCCTTCCGCCAGAGCGTCACGGGCTTTGGCCGCGGCGGATTCCGTTTCAAAAAGCCCGAATACGGCGGAGCCGGTGCCGCTCATCACCGCGCCCAGGGCCCCCGAATCCAGAAGGCGGTTTTTCATGCCGCGCACATCCGCGGCGCGGCGGCCCAGCACGTCCTCGAACACGTTATACATCCGCCTGGCCACGCCGGCCAAATCACCATATTCGATCGCCTTTACCATGCCGTCCGTATCCGGGCGGCAGCGGGACGCGCGGGAACCGATCCTGGAAAACAGTTCCGGTGTGGAGGCGGTGAAATTAGGCATACAAATCACCACGGCGCAGGCGGGCAGCGGGGGCAGGGGAGTGATCCGCTCCCCGCGCCCCTGTGCGAGCGCGGTGCCTCCCGATACGCAGAAGGGAACGTCGGAACCGACGCCTTCGGCGACGGCCTCAAGCTGCCGGGCGGAAAGCCCCGCGCCCGTCAGCCGGTTCAGCGCCCTGAGAACGGCGGCCGCGTCCGACGAGCCGCCGCCGAGACCGGCGCATACGGGGATGCGTTTTTTAATGCGTATGGCCGCGCCGCCGTCCCGTATGCCCGCCGCGGCGAAAAACGCCTTCGCCGCCTTAAGGGCCGAGTTTCTGTCGTCGCAGGGAATATAGTCCCTGTCCGTTTCAGCGGAAAAGCCGCCGTTCGTCAGCGTCACATGCACATCGTCGCAAAGGGCCGCGCTCTGCATGACCATGCGCAGGTCATGAAACCCGTCCGGCCTTTTCCCGAGTACATCCAGAGACAGGTTAAGCTTGGCGTATGCCTTTTCCATCGCGGCGGTCATTGCGCGAAAAGGGCGGGCATCAGCTTGATACCCTCGTCCAGAAACGGCCCCTTCCCGCCGTTTTTCTCCGTATAAGCGCAGCCAGAGCCTTTTTGGACACGGCTGTCATAGAGCAGATAAGGTACCGGGTCGCCGCCGTGGGCGCCGTTTTCCATATAAGTTTTATGGTCGGACAGGACCAGCAGGCGGAAATCCTCACCCCTTCGCTCCAGCTCCCCGACAAGGGGCCTGAGCACCCGCTCCGAAAGGCATTCGATGCTGGATATCTTATGGGGCAGGTCGTGATTGTGGGTGGCCTCGTCCGGCCCCTCCAGATGGACGGCGGCAAAATCGTGGGCCAGGAGGATATCCAGGGCGGCCTTTGTCTTGGCTTCATAATCGGTGTCCCATTCGCCGGTGGCGGTAGGGACGGAAACCGGCGTAAGCCCCGCAAGGCGCGCGATCCCGTGGCACAGGGGCACGGCGGAGACCACGCCGCCGGAAGCGCCGTAGGCCCGGGTAAAGTCCGGCAGTTTCGCCCCCCTGCCCTCGGCCCAGAACCAGATGCCGTTGGCGGGAAGCCTGCCTTCCCCGCGGCGCTTTTCGTTGATGGGATGGTGGTCGAGGATGGCGAAGGCCTTTTCCATCAGCGCCCTGAGAACGGCTGCGTTTGGGCAGCCGGAGGGCAGGAGCGGCCCGCAGACCTGGTTGAGATGATCGTGGGGCGGGGCCAGGAAGATTCCCGTGATGTCCGCGTTTTCCTGCACAACCAAATGCCGGAAGGAGGAGCCGGGGTAGACGGTAAGGCCGGCTGCCCGGGCCGCGGGCGCGAAATCCGGATGGGCAAAAAGCGCGCCTATCAGCGCGTCGGATTCCTCGCCTTCAATTGAGCCGGCGCTGTGGGACAGGATGCGGCGCGCTTCAAGGGGCATATCCCCGTCTTCGAAGCTTACCATGTTGCAGCGGTATGCCGCGCCGCCTTCCGGCATCACGATGCCCGCGGCAGCCAGTTCTAGCGGCGCGCGGCCGGAATAGCATTTGCGCGGGTCGCAGCCGAAAATCGACATGATGGCGGTGTCGCTCCCAGGCGGAAAGCCTTCGGGGATGGTCTGCACGCTGCCCACCGTTCCCCGTTCGGCCAAAAAATCCAGAAATGGTTTTGCCGCGGCTTCCAGCGGCGTTTTTCCGCCAAGCGCCGGAATGGGGTTATCCGCCATGCCGTCGCCGATAACGAGAATAAATTTCATGTTGTACTCCTGAAGGGATATTTTATTCAGTATACCGCATACTATCGCCATTTTAAAGACAATCAGGGGATAAAACAGAAATAAAATATGCAATATAGGAAAATCGGTCAACCCTGTTTAAATGGGACTTTATTTGTGCGGGATTTTATGCTAAGATATAACTCTGTAAAATAAGTTTTTGACATAGGCTTTTGACAGCTTTACCGCATCTCAATTAAGGGGGAGCACTTCATTGGAAAGCACAAATACGCTGCGGGAAATCCTGGACGCGGAAAGGCGGGCCGTGGAAATTTATGACGGCGCGCTTACGCAGCGCAGGGATCTGGACGCGAGGATTGCGCGGGGAAAAGACAGCCTTGCGCACAAATATGCGGATAAAGTGAATATGGCTTTGGCGGCGGTTCGGGCGGAGGCGGCGGCGCAGGCCGACGCTGAAATTGCGCGTCTCGAGGCGCAGACCAATGCCCGGCTTGACACTTTGCGGGAGGGATTCGCCTTGTCGCGGGAGGGCTATATTGACAAGCTGTTCAGCCTTGTCACGGGAGATCTGGATGAATAAAGAGGACCTTGTCCCTCTGGACATCGCCCTGGCCACGGAGGCCCGCGGGATGTTCTCACGGCTGCTTACCGATGAGGATAAAAGTAAAATTGCCAACTTGCGCTCGGCGGACCAGCTGGTTATCTTGCTGCGGCACACCGAGAGCTGGGGCGCCGCCGTCAGGTCGCTGCCGCCTTCCGGGGTCACGGCCGAGCTTTTTTCCTTGGAGATGGAACGCCATCTGTATCGGGAATATGAGCGCCTGTACCGGTTTGCCCAGGAGTCTGCAAGGGAATTTCTTGTCTTTATGGCCCTTCGAGCCATCTGCCGGACAATCCTTGCCGCGCTCAGGCGGCTTGTCTCGCCGAATACAAAAGACTACACCGACCCCCTGCCGCCGTTTTTCCATTCACTCCGGGGCTATCACATCAAAAGAATCAGCGAAGTCAAAAGTTTCGAGGCCCTAAGCGAGGTTTTGGGGGACAGCCTCTATGGCCAGACCCTGAGTAAACTGGAAAAAGACACTGTTACCGGGCTTCCCCAATATGCGGATGCGGTCATAGCCCTTGAGGAGAGTTATTATTATATCGTCAACGAGCATTTGCTGAGCGGATATGCGGGGCCGGATAAAGAAGGCCTGGTGGAAAGCGTCAGCTTAAAAGCCGACCTTCTGGCGCTGTCCTATATGATGCGCCTGAGAAAATTCAATACGCCCATTGAAAAAGCCATGGAAATCCTGCGGCCCCTTCCGGGAACAATCAGCCGGGAGGATGCGCAGGCCATACTCTCCGCGAAGGATGACGGGGAAGTCGTCAGGCTTGTGTCCCAGGCGCTGCATCATCAGAGGCTTGGGGAAATCGAACGGATCGACGATCGGTTTCTTCGGGGTGTGGAGGCGGAATATTTCCGCGGGGTAGTGCGCGGGAAGCCGACGCTAAGGGTGGCGTATGCCTTCCTTATGCTTAAGGAGATGGAATGCAATATGCTCAAGCGGGTTTACGTTGCGCTGCAATACGGGTTTGACCCCGAAGTATTTATTATCTGAAGGAGGGGCGATGATTGGCTACAGAAAAACTGCTAAAGGCCGTGGTAACCGGGCCTGGTGACCAGCTCGATCATGCGATACGGGCACTGATTATCGGCCACCAGTTCCATCCAATAAACGCGACAAGCTCCATGAAGCTTTTAGGCAAGCTGAAGACGCCCGAGGGTTCCAACCCTTATCGCGGACATTTGGACACGGCGGTTACGCTGTTGTCGAAGCTTGGGATCGAGCCGGCTTTCAAAGCTTTTGAGGGTGCGGGATTCAGGCTGGAGGATACCGCCGCCTATATCCAGGAGCTGTCCGATAAAAGCGCGCGGCTCATTACCCACAGGAATTCCGCCCTGAGCCTTGCCGCGGACAGCGAGGCGCTTATAGGCCGCCTTGGGCCGTTTTCCGAGTTGGGCGTGGACCTGGCCGAGCTGCTGGCCGTCCGGCGGCTGGCGCTGCGGTTGGGGAAGGTGAAGCCCGGCGATTATGACAAAGTTTGGGCATATGCGGATAACGAGCCGGACGTGTTTCTGTTCCGCGCCGGCGCGGACAATGAGTATATTTACTGCCTTTATCTGGCGCTGCCAGGCGAGGCGGGCAGGTTGGCGGGATATTTTGGCAGCCTTGGCTTTATTTTTGAAGATAAGCTGGACACTGCGGGGATTTCCGGAATTCCGGCGGAGCAGATTGTCAGGCTGAGGGACGAAGTGAAGCAGGCGAAGGAAAAGGCCGCACTGCTGGAGGCGGAGCTGGCCGCTCTGGCCGATCGGGAGCGGGACGCCCTGCTCAGACGTTACTCCTGGCTGCGATACATGAGCGAGAGTTTTGCCCTTCGACGATATGCGGGTACGGACGGAAGAAGCTTTTTCCTGACCGGCTGGATACCGGCCAAGGACGCGGAGGCCTTTGAGTCGGCTACCGACAGCCTTGGCTGTGTCTGCACCTTTGAAGACCCCGACATCGAGGATGCGGGACACGTCCCGGTGAAATTCACAGCCGGCTTTTTCACCCGTATTTTTGCGCCCTTTGTTGAGATGTACGGCTACCCGGCCTATGGAGAGATGGACCCCCGCCTTTTCATGACCATAACCTACAGCCTGCTTTTTGGGGTCATGTTCGGGGATGTGGGCCAGGGCGCCGTGCTTGTGCTCGTTGGCCTGTTCCTGCTGAAGAAAAAGGGGATGTGGCTCGGCAGGATCATCACCGCCGTGGGCTGCTCCGCCATTGTCTTCGGCTTCGTATACGGCAGCATATTCGGCAACGAGCATATTCTCCCCGGCTTTAAAGTACTGGAGGGCGGGAATATCGCCGGAATCCTGCTGATCAGCGCCGCGGGCGGCAGCCTGCTCATCGCGGTATGCGGAATCCTCAACATCGTAACCGGGTTCCGGCAGAGGGACTATAAAAAGGCGCTGTTCTCGGCAAACGGCGTTGCGGGCGTCCTTTTCCTCCTGGGCCTTGTCACCGGAGTGGCCGGCGACCAGCTCCTCGGCTGGCGCCTAATGGGCAGCACGGCGTATTGGCTCGCCCTGGCGGCGATGCTGCTGTGTATCTGGCTGGGCGACTTGCTTGGCTGGCTGTGCGGCGAAAGAAAGGAGCGCCTGCATGGAGTCGGGATGCTCATACTGGAAGGTTTTTTCGATCTGTTCGAGGCTTTTCTCTCCTGGCTGTCGAACTGCCTTTCTTTCCTGCGTGTGGGAACTTATGCTATTTGCCATGCCATCATGATGCTCATAGTCTACACGCTTTCCGCCACTGAAGGCGGCTACTCCCTCATCGGCCTCGCGGCGGGCAACATCATCGTCATGGTTATCGAGGCTGTGCTGGTCTGCATTCAGGTTTTGAGGCTGGAATTCTATGAGCTTTTCGGAAGGTTCTATACCGGGCGCGGCGCGCCCTTCTCGCCAAAGATCATAAACTATGCCGATGTCGAATCCCGGGCAGCCTGACAACAAACCCTTCTACTTATCACACTATCTATTTCATATCGGAGGTCTTACCATGCTCAAGCTTATTTATCCCGCCATCGTGATGCTGATCCTGATCGTGCTGCCCCTGGCCGCTATTTACCGCCGCGCCAAGCGCGGGAAGAGCGTCAAAAAGCCCCTTTACGCGAACCTCTGCCTGTTTTTCACCATGTTTGCCGTCAGCGCCGCCGTCTTCCTGAGTCAGGGCGTCGCGGCCGCCGGGGATACCATGGCTGCCGGCGGGACGGATTGGACTACCGCCGTCGCCTATATCTCCGCAGCCCTCGCCGTCGGGATCTCCGGCCTTGCCTCGGCCAAAGCCGTTGCCCAGACAGCCTGCGCCGCGATAGGCGCCATGGTCGAAAATGAGGGCACCTTCGGCAAATCACTGGTTTTTGTCGGCATGGCGGAGGGCATCGCCATCTACGGCCTGCTCATCGGCATCGTGATCGTCCTGTTCTGATGCGCTACTACTGCATTTCCGACGATCCCGATGTTCTGACCGGGATGCGCCTGGCCGGTGTGGACGGCGTATGCGCTACTACCTCAAAGGAAGTGGAGGCCGCCGTGGCAAAGGTCAGCGCCGATCCTTCGGTTGCTGTCCTGCTTGTGACGGACGGCTGCTATGCGCTGTACCCTGAAAGGCTGGACGAGCTGAAGCTCACCGCGGAGCATCCCCTGGTGAATATCATTTCAGACAGCCGGGGGTCGCGGCGCGAACCGAACTTCATCACTCGCCTGATTAACGAGGCGATAGGCATCAAAATTTGAGAGCAGGTCTGAAAATGCCAGAGAACAGGGATAAATTAAAATCTTATATAAGCAGCGTCATTTTAATGGCGGAGGCCGACGCCAAAATCGTCATGGACGAAGTATCCGAAGCCGAGGCAAAGGCTTTGGAATCCGCGGAAGCGCTGGAGTCGGCCGAGGCGGATCGCCGCATTGCAGAAGGCGCCGCCGCCGCGAAAGCAGCGGAGGAAAAGCGCGTTGTCGCCAGCCGGCTTTGCACCCGCCGCCGGCTTCTGGAATACAGGGAGCGTTGCGCCGGGCAGGCGTTTGAGGAAGTCAGAAAGCGTATAGAGGCGTATACGGCCACCCCGGAATACGCCGAGAAGCTTTGTGTGCTTCTGGTCAAAGCCTATGGCGGCATGCCGGGCATCACCGCGGCGCGGGTGTTCCTCCGTCAGGCGGACATGAAGTATCAAGACGCCCTTGCCGCCCGGCTGCCCGAGGTCCGGCTTGAGTTTGTCGAGGGCCGCTTTGTCCTGGGCGGGCTGATACTGATGAGCGAGGAGAAGGCGCGGCGTGTGGATCTGACTTTCGATTCAGGGTTTTCCGATCTCTCGGGGAGGTTTTCCGAGATAACAGGATTCTGCGTGGAGGATTAACCGATGGAAGAATACTTTATCCAAAGCATAAACGGTCCGGTTATCAAAGTCCGCGGCGGCAGGGCCCTGCCGCGCATGGGGCTCGTATTTGTCGGAAAGCAAAAGCTTTTCGGCGAGGTGGTTTCCGCCTCGGGAGAGGACAGCATCGTTCAGATATACGAAGATTCGGGCGGGCTGAGCGCGGGCGAGCCGGTTTATCCCACCTATGCGCCCATGTCCCTTCAGTTGGGGCCCGGCCTGATCGGCGGCATTTTTGACGGGATAGGCCGACCCCTGGGCACGATCGAGCGGATGGCCGGCCCGCGGATTGCAAAGGGCATCAACCTTCAATCCCTGGATGGAGACAGGCTTTGGGAAGTTACCGTCGATATTAAAGACGGTGACACGGTTTTCCCCGGGCAGGTCTTTGCCAGGTGCCGGGAAAGCGAAATGACCGAACACCGGGCCATGGTGCCTCCCGGCGTGTCCGGAAGGGTTGAGGCGGCAAAGCCGTCCGGCCAATACACGGTTAACGAGCCCATCGCCCGGGTAGTTGGCGAGAAGGGGAAAGAAACGCCGATCTGCCTTTCCCAGAGCTGGCCCGTCCGCACGCCTCGCCCTTATAAGAGCCGCCGCGCCATAGACAGGCCGCTGATTACCGGGCAGCGCGTGATCGACACGCTTTTCCCAGTAGGCAAGGGCGGCTGCGCCGCAATTCCCGGCCCTTTCGGCGCCGGCAAAACCGTTGTTCAGCACCAGCTGGCAAAATGGTCGGACGCCGATATTATCGTCTATCTGGGCTGCGGCGAGCGGGGCAATGAAATGACCCAGGTGCTGGACGAGTTCCGGGAGCTGCGCGATCCCCGCAGCGGAAGGCCCCTCATGGAGCGGACAATACTCGTTGCCAACACCTCTAACATGCCTGTGGCGGCCCGGGAAGCCTCGATTTACACGGGCATGACCATTGCGGAATATTACCGGGACATGGGTTACCATGTGGCACTGATGGCGGACTCTACCTCCCGCTGGGCGGAGGCCCTGCGGGAAATCTCCGGACGGCTTGAGGAAATGCCGGCGGAGGAGAGCTTCCCCGCCTATCTTCCCTCCCGCCTCGCCGGATTTTACGAGCGTGCGGGCTTTACGGAAACCCTTTCCGGCGCGGAAGGCTCCGTTACGGTCATCGGCGCGGTTTCCCCACAGGGCGGCGATTTTTCGGAGCCGGTCACCCAGAACACCCAGCGTTTTGTGCGCTGCTTCTGGGCGTTGGACCGTTCCCTGGCCTACGCCCGGCATTTCCCGTCCATAAACTGGAACTCTTCATATTCCGAGTATTACAACGACATGATCCCCTGGTATGAGGAGAATTTCGGAAAAGATTTCAACGATTTGCGCAGGCGTGTCATGGGGCTTCTGCATGAGGAATCCAAGCTGATGGAGATTGTCAAGCTCATCGGTTCCGACATCCTTCCGGACGATCAGAAGCTGGTGATCGAAACGGCCAAGGTTTTCCGCCAGGGATTTCTGCAGCAGAATGCCTTCCACAAGTCCGATACTTATATGACGCCCCGGAACCAGATGGCCATGCTCCGCATCATCCTCCATCTATATGATGAGGCCCATGAGCTGGTGTCGAAGAACATCCCGCTCAGGCAGTTGACGGAGACGGGGATTTTTGCCGTGCTGGGCAAAATGAAATTTGATCTGGGTGAGGGGGATCCGCCGGAAAAATTCATGACCCTGGTGGATGAAGCCGTGGCGTCCGTCCGGAAAAGCAACGAATAGGGAGGTGGCGGCAGGATGAGAATAGAATATACCGGGCTTTCGGAAATCAAAGGCTCCCTGATCGCCCTGGAAGGCGTCTCGGGAGTCTCTTACGACGAGATGGCGGAGATCACCTTTGGCGACGGCAGCCGCCGCCACGGGCGCGTTATCACGATTGACGGCGATCGGGTCGTTTTGGAGGTCTTTGAAGGCACCAGCGGCATCGACATGAAAAGCGCCAGCACAAAATTTACGGGCAGGCCCGTAACCCTGCCCCTTTCCAGCGAAATTCTTGGCCGGGTTTATAACGGCGCCGGCAGGCCGATAGACGGGATGAACGAAGTCTACGCCCAGCAGCGGCGGGATGTAAACGGCGCGGCGATGAACCCGGTTTCGCGCCAGTACCCGCGAAGCTGCATCCTGACGGGCATTTCCGCCATCGACGCCACGAGCACACTGATCAGGGGCCAAAAGCTGCCCATTTTTTCCGGGGCCGGCATGGCCCACAACGAGCTTGCCGCCCAGATTGTGCGGCAGGCAAAGGTCATTTCCAGCTCCGACCAATTTGTGATCGTCTTCTGCGCCATGGGAATTAAGAACGACACGGCCGAATTTTTCCGCAGGGATTTTTCCGATTCGGGGGCATTGGGCCGTACGGTCATGTACCTGAACCTGGCTTCGGACCCGATTATCGAGCGTATCCTGGCCCCCCGCTGCGCCATGACGGCGGCGGAATATCTGGCCTTTGACCTGGGCTATCATGTCCTTGTGGTCATGACGGATATGACCTTTTACTGTGAGGCGCTGCGGGAATTTTCCTCATCCAAGGGGGAAATTCCGTCCCGAAAGGGTTATCCGAGCTACATGTATTCCGACCTGGCCTCCATCTATGAGCGGGCCGGGGTAATAAGGGGCAAACCCGGCAGCGTGACGCTTGTCCCGATCCTCACCATGCCGGGGGACGATATTTCCCACCCGATCCCGGACCTGACGGGGTATATTACCGAGGGGCAGATCGTCCTGTCAAGGGAGCTGGCGCTCAAGGGCGTTTACCCGCCTGTGGGCATCCTGCCGTCCCTCTCCCGGCTGATGAAGGACGGCACCGGCGAGGGCTACACAAGGGATGATCATTCGGATCTTTCAAACCAGCTTTTCGCATCCTATTCCGAGGTTGCGGGGGCCCGGAGCCTGGCAACGGTTATCGGAGAAGATGAGCTGTCCGCAACCGACAAGCTCTATCTCAAGTTTGGCGACGCGCTGGAAGACCGTTTTATCGGCCAGGGAATGTATGAGGATCGCAGCCTGGACGAGACTCTTGACCTGGGCTGGCGGATGCTTTCGATCCTCCCACGCACGGAGTTGGGCCGGACCTCTGAAGCGTGTCTGGACCGGCATTATATTGAAAAATAAAGGAAAGGCGGAGCTCCAGGGCGCCGCCGGGATATCAGCGCATCGATTGGGAGGTGGACGCAATGGCGCAGACCGCGCCGACAAAAGGCAATCTGACGGCGGCGAAGCGGGCAAGGGCTCTGGCTGAAAGCGGCTATGAGCTCATGGATAAAAAGCGCAACATTCTGATCCGGGAGCTGATGACCATGATCGATGAAGCCGAGGCGCTTCAGGCCCGCATTGATAAAACCTTCAACGAGGCCTACGGCGCCATGCGCATCGCGGAAATCTCCATGGGCGGCTGCGCGGAGGCCGCGGCAATGACCGTGGAAATCGACAACAGCGTCCAGATCCGCTATAAGAGCGTCATGGGCGTGGAAATCCCGATGGTCACCTCGGAGCCATTCGTTCCGACGGAGCCGCCCTATGGGCTGATCTTCACAAGCTCGGATCTGGACAACGCTTATTTTAAGTTTGCCGAGGTCAAGGCGATGGTGAACGAGCTGGCTCACACGGAAAACGCGATTTACCGCCTGGCCTATGCCGTCAGAAAGGCGCAAAAAAGGGCCAACGCCCTTCAAAACATCGTCATTCCGGGGCTTGACGCCGATATTGCCCGGATTTCCGAGGCGCTGGAGGAGAAGGAGCGGGAGGAATTTGTGCGGCTCAAGATCATTAAGGAGCATAAGGGCATCTAACCTTCCGGCCCTGATAAAATGAAAGGTGCGCGCTCTAGAGCGCGCACCTTTCATTTTTTATTCAAAAGAATAGACCCGCATTTCATAGGGCCTGGCGGTAAATCCGTTATTGATCACCACGTTCATGGTGTAGTTTTGCAGCTCCAGCCGGCCGGAGAGAAGGTCGAAGCCTTCCGGAGCGGTAAAATATACAGGCTCCTGGGAGAAGGAACAGATCACCAGAAGGCGCCTGCCCCTGTACTGACGGCCGTAAACATAAAGGCTTTTGCCGGCGTGAAGATACTCGGTGTAATCCCCCCATACCGCCGCGGGGTCACTTTTCTTGAATCCGATAATCCGGCGGTAGAAATTCAGGAGGGAGTCGGGGTCTTTTTCCTGGGCCTCCACATTTACCTCCCGGTAGTTTCCATTTACATAGAACCAGGGGCGGGCCTCTGAAAACCCGGCGTTTTTTTCGCCCGACCATTGCATGGGCGTCCTTGCCGAGTCGCGGCTGGACTTCTGGGCCAGGGCTAGAACCTCGGATTTCGGCAGGAATTTCGATGCAATGCGGCTGTTGTTCTTCAGCATGACGTCCACATACATATCCAGCCGGGGCAGACGGATATTGGTCATACCAATTTCCTGGCCCTGGTAGATGAAGGGGGTTCCCTGCTGCAGCATGTAGGCCGCGGCGAGCATCTTGCCGCTTTCCGTTCGGAAGGCCTCGCTGCCGTAGCGGCTGATGACCCGGGGATGATCATGGTTTTCCAGATACAGTGTGTTCCAGGCCCGGCCGTTCAGCTCGTTCTGCCATTTTGAAAAGGCGGCCTTCAGCTTGATTAGATCGAAGGGGCGCTGGATAAAGTCCGTCATGAAGCAGTCGGCTTCCATATGGGAGAAGTTGAACATCAGGTCCAGTTCCCCGGACTCCAGATAGGACAGAGCCGTTTCCGGCTCCATTCTCGGGCCTTCGCCCAGGAGCATGCAGTCGTATTCGTCGGCCACGGCCCGGTATTCCTTCAGGTATTCGTGGATGTGCGGCCCGTTCACATAGTACTTCATGCCAGTGGCGGCCGGAAGCTTTGGAAAAGCGGAGGGCAGCCCCTCGGGCTTGGAGATGAAGGTGATCACATCCTCCCGGAAGCCGTCCACGCCCATATCCAGCCAGAAACGCATGATGCGCTTGACCTCCTCCCGCACGGCGGGGTTGTCATGGTTCAGGTCGGGCTGCTTTTTGGCGAAAATATGGAGATAGTATTCATCGGATTTGGCGTCATGCTCCCAGGCCCCGCCTTCAGAAAGGCTGTCCCAGTTGTTGGGCGGCAGCGTTTTGCCCAGCATGCCCCTTTTTCCGGGCCGCCAGAAATAATAGTCCCGATAAGGGTTTTGCCTTTCCCGGCTTTTTTTGAACCATTCGTGCTCATCGGAGGTATGGTTGACCACAAGATCCATAAAAACACGCATCCCGCGCCGGTGCGCGCCGTCCAGAACCTTTTTGAAGATGTCCAGGTCGCCATACTCCGGGTTGATGCTTATATAGTCGGAAACGTCATAGCCGAAGTCTGCGTTAGGCGAGGGATAGAGGGGAGAGAACCAGATGGCGTCTACGCCAAGGCTTTTAATATAGTCCAGTTTGCCGTAAACACCCCAGAGGTCGCCTATGCCGTCGCCGTTGCCGTCGCAAAAGCTGCGGGGCCATATCTGATAGACCGCCATGGTCTTGTACCAGTCGTTATTAGCCGTTGTGCTCACTCCTTTCGGAACTTTTTCCGACATCATATCATAATTATCTTCTGCTGAAAAGAGTGGTCCGGGGTAAACTCTATGCGATATCCAGCCGGTAATATCACCTCCCCGCAGAAAGGGGGGCGCCCGGGTGACAGTCATATGGAGGAAATCGATTAAAACAGCAAACGGCGGGGGACAGAGTGCTGTCCCCCGCTGGTTTATGCGGTTTACGTTTTCACATGGCAGGTCAGCTCGCCGTTTTCGGCGTCCAGAAGCAGTGTGGCGCCGGCGGCCAGATCCCCCTTCAAAATCTCCCGGGCGATGAGGGTTTCCGCCGCGCTCTGGAGATAGCGCTTGAGCGGGCGCGCGCCGTAGACGGGGTCGAAGCCCCGGTCGATGATCAGCGTTTTGGCGGCGTCTGTGACCTCCAGATTCAGGGTCTTATCCGCCAGGCGGCCGCGCAGGCCCGCCAGCAGGATGTCGATGATCTGTGTCAGATTGGCCTTGGTCAGCGGCCGGAACATGACGATTTCGTCCAGCCGGTTCAGGAACTCGGGGCGGAAAACACGGCGCAGCTCCTCCATCACGAAGCGGTGGGCGTCTTCCGAGATTTCTCCCTGGGGCGTTATGCCGTCCAGCAGGTATTGGCTGCCCAGGTTGGAGGTGAGGATGATGATGGTGTTCCTGAAATCCACCGTCCGGCCCTGGCTGTCCGTGATCCTGCCGTCGTCCAGGATTTGCAGCAGAATATTGAACACGTCCGGGTGGGCCTTTTCCACCTCGTCGAACAAAACCACGGAATAGGGTTTTCTCCGCACCGCCTCGGTGAGCTGGCCCCCCTCGTCGTAGCCTACGTATCCCGGGGGCGCGCCGATGAGCCGGGAGACGGAGAATTTCTCCATATACTCGGTCATGTCGATCCGCACCAGGTTGTGTTCATCGTCGAAAAGGCATTCGGCCAGGGATTTTGCCAGCTCCGTCTTGCCCACTCCGGTGGGGCCGAGAAACAGGAAGCTGCCGATGGGCCGGGAGGGGTCCGCAATGCCCGCCCTGGAGCGGAGGATGGACTCGGTCACCAGGCGCACCGCCTCATCCTGGCCCACCACCCGTTTGTGGATGATTTCGTCCAGGTGCAGAAGCTTCTCCCGCTCCCCCTCCACCAGGCGTGCGACGGGGATACCGGTCCATTTGGCGACGATCCCGGCGATCTGTTCTTCGGTAACCGTGTCGTGGACTAGGGTGTTTCCCGCGCCCTTTTCGTTTTGGGCGACTGCCTCCTCCAGCTTCTTCTGGAGGGCCGGCAGGTCGGAATATTTCAGCTTTGCGGCCTTTTCATATTCCAGATTCATCTGTGCGGTCTCAATTTCGCCGTTGACGCGCTCGATTTCGCTTTTGAGATTTTTGACCGCGTCCACGCTGCTTTTTTCATTTTCCCAGCGGGACTTCATTTCATTGAATTTATCCTTGAGGTTCGCCAGCTCCTCGGTCAGCTTCGTCAGGCGCTCGCGGGAGAGCTGGTCGTCCTCTTTTTTAAGAGCCATTTCCTCAATCTCAAGCTGCATAATGCGCCGCCTGATGTCGTCCAGCTCCGAGGGCATGGAGTCGATCTCCGTCCGGATGAGGGCGCATGCCTCGTCCACCAGGTCGATGGCCTTGTCGGGCAGGAACCGGTCGCTGATATAGCGGTGGGAAAGTGTGGCGGCAGCCACCAGGGCATTGTCATGGATGCGCACGCCGTGATAGATTTCATACCGCTCCTTCAGTCCGCGCAGGATGGAGATGGTGTCTTCCACCGTGGGCTCGTCCACCATCACCGGCTGGAACCGCCGCTCCAGCGCCGCGTCCTTTTCGATGTATTTGCGGTATTCGTCCAGGGTGGTGGCGCCGATGCAGTGCAGCTCGCCCCGGGCCAGCATGGGCTTTAGCAGGTTGCCCGCGTCCATGCTGCCCTCGGTCTTGCCCGCGCCCACAATGGTGTGAAGCTCGTCGATGAAGAGCAGAATGCCGCCCTCGGACCGCTTGACTTCCTCCAGCACGGCCTTGAGCCGCTCCTCGAATTCGCCCCGGTACTTTGCCCCCGCGATGAGCGCGCCCATGTCCAGGGAGAAGATAGTCTTGTCCTTTAAGCCCTCGGGCACGTCGCCGCGCACAATGCGCTGGGCAAGCCCTTCGGCGATGGCGGTTTTGCCCACGCCGGGCTCGCCGATCAGGACGGGGTTGTTTTTCGTCTTGCGGGAAAGAATACGGATCACGTTCCGAATCTCCGCGTCGCGGCCGATTACCGGGTCCATCTCCTGGGCCCGGGCTCGGGCCACCAGGTCGGAGCCGTATTTCTGGAGCGCGTCATAGGTGCTTTCGGGATTGTCGCTGGTGACCCTTGCGGTTTTGACACTGGCAAGCGCCTCGTTGAAGCGGCTTTGGGTGAGCCCGTGGGAAGCGAGGATACGTTTGACCTGCGGGGTGGGCTCCGCGAAAATGCCCAGCATCAGATGCTCCACGGAGACGTAATCATCCTGCATTTTTTCCGCTGCCCGCTCGGCAAAGCGCAGGAGCCTGCCGGTCTCGGGCGACGCATAGACCTGAAAGCCGCTGCCGGAAACCTTGGGCAGGCGGGAAATGGCGGTGTCCAGTTCCGCCAGCAGCGCGTCGTTGTCCACGCCCATCTTCTTGAAGATAGAGCCGATCAGCCCGCCGTCCTGATCCACCAGAGCATAAAGCAGATGCTCAGGCGTCAGGTATTGGTTGCCGCTCTCCTGGGCCATGGCCTGGGCAGTATTCAGAACTTGTATTGTTTTTTGCGTGTATTTTTCAGCGTTCATCGTATTAACACCCCAATCGGTTTAAAAATCAGGCGGGCGGCCGCCGCCCGGTCAGATCAGAATTTCTCTGCCTTCCATGCTGGCGGCATATTCCTTCTCCACCTCGGAAGCAGAGACCCTTCCGCAAAGAAAATCCTTCAGCAGCGAGTCAAAAAGTTTGATATAGTCCGAAAGCGCAGTGGCGATTTCCTCCGTTGTGCAGTCATGTTCGGGGGGGATTCCGATGCTCCGGACAAATTTGCCGTCATACAGGGCGTAATCTATCGGGCCTGCAAACCGAAGGGAAAGATACTTGTCCTCAATGCGTTTCCAGAGTCGGAAAAAGGCTGTCATTTCCCGGATAAGCGCGGCGGATTGCGTGCGGAATACGACGGATAGTTCACCAAGGGAGCCGTTGGCGGAGCGGTAGAGTTCAACTTCATACTTGACCGTCGGGCGGTACTTATATTCCAGGCTGGATTTCAGAGACATCGTCATCCCGCTGGGCGCAAAAAAGGGAACGAATTCGCGCGAAGGGGACATAAGGGACTCAATCGCACTGAAAATATCGTTGATTCGCCGCTCGGGGGTCGTGATAGAGACATATTCCGCAAGAATCTGGTTGATCAGATTCGAGCGGTTGGTGCCCGCGCTGTGGGCAAGCATATCCACCTCGCGGATCACTTCATCGTCCAGCATCAGACTGTATAGCGTCTTTTTCATTGGGCCACCGCCTGTTCATGATTTATTCTCCTTAATAGTATACCCCGGAGAAAACTTTGTCAACGGCATTATATAAACAAATTTACAGTTTATATAATTTTGAGTCAAATTAAAAACTATTGTCGCTGCGTGCGTACCTATGCTATAATTATGAAAATTCCGGCATGCCGGCGTGAAAAGAGGAATGAACGTGACAATTGAAGAAATATGGGAAAACGCACGGGGGATAATGGCCCCCAAATGCCGTGTATGTAAAGAATGCAATGGACTGGCCTGCAAGGGCGAGATTCCCGGTGTGGGCGCCGCCGGCGACGCCTCATCCTGGACGGCCTGTACGGAGTTTTTAAAAAAGGTTAAGCTGAATATGGACACCATCTACGACTTCCAGGGCGTGGATACCGGTGTTTCCATGTTCGGAAGGCATTGGAAATCGCCGGTTTTTGTCTCGCCCATCGGCGGAATATCGGGATATAATTATAATGGCGCGATTACCCAGGAAGAATATGACAGGCGTCTGATAGAGGGCGCGTCCGCGGCCAGCATCCTTGCCTTCGTCGGGGACGGCGCCAGCAGGCAGCAGGTAAAATCCGGCGTCGCCGCCGCCGTGGCGGCGGGAGCTCCGGTGGTGCCGGTAATGAAGCCGTGGAAAACTGAGGCGTTCATTAAACGCTGGAAAGAGATCAAATGCGGCAATATCATCGCGCTGGGTATGGATATTGACGCCGCAGGGTTTGCAAATCTGGGAACCGCGGTGGACAGCGTTTCACCGAGGGGCGTTGCCGAGCTAAGGGAGATTGTAAAAGACGCCGGGGTTCCGTTTATTCTCAAGGGAATTATGACGGCGAAGGGGGCTGAAAAAGCTGCCGAAGCCGGCTGCGAAGCCATTGTCGTTTCCACACATGGCGGCCGCGTGATTCCCTCCGCCCCGGCCACCTGTTCCGTTCTGCCGGAAATCCGGGCGGCAGTTGGCGGCAGGATGAAGATTCTGGTTGACGGCGGCATCAGGAGCGGTGCGGACGTGTTCAAGGCCCTGGCGCTTGGCGCGGACGCGGCGATGATCGGCAGGCCATTCGTTATTGCCGGCCACGGCGGGGGAGCGGAAGGCATTGCAGCCTATGCGGAGCATATCAA
Organism: Clostridiales bacterium UBA5446; assembly: GCA_002427465.1. Lineage (GTDB taxonomy): Bacteria > Bacillota > Clostridia > Oscillospirales > Oscillospiraceae > Scatomorpha. Next base: position 71,964 of record DIRC01000057.1, read on the forward strand.
TAAGCAGTTGTGTAACATCATGCTCCTTTGCGGCGCGGCGGATATTCGTGCAATTTCGCGCGAGATGGTTAGGATAGAGAGCTGATTATAGTATTGACCGGGGCTGGTTTCCGGCTCCGGTCAGACTTTTGCGGCGTTTTGCGGTCAGGCAGTGCGCGGGCCGCAATGGCTGAGGCCTGATTGTACTTAGGGGAAAGCAAAAAGCGTAAGATAAATATTTGGGATAAGAGAATTCTCACTTGATTTTCCGACGCATTTTGGATATAATCTAGCGTATTGCAAAGCGGGGCCGCCGGTTATTGAAAGCGGCTATGTTTTGTAAACGCTGTTTTTCCGGCAGCTAACCGTGATATCCGGAGAGGTATCGAAGCGGTCATAACGGGGCTGACTCGAAATCAACACGGTTTGCTACCCGCCAAAGAGCCGCAAACCCGCATGAATCAAGGGCTTTCCGGCATCTGGATTTCATGAATTTGAGGCGTACGCTCACAGTTTGCTCACAGTTTTCAAAAACAGTGTTTTCCCGCTTATGCGGTTAAATAAATATGGAGGGTTATCGAAGTGGTCATAACGGGGCTGATTCGAAATCAGTTTGACGGCAACGTCACGTGGGTTCGAATCCCACACCCTCCGCCACAATTTCCAAAAGCTTGATGTCCTGCGGATTTTTCCGCAGGACATCAAGCTTTTTTGAACTATCTTTCACCCATTATTACCCACCAAAAAGAATTGCAGTTTTGGAGATGCTTCCTATTGATCAGCTGATGCAGCCTTGTTTTGCAGCTTATAGGCATACATTGCCCGATCAGCTTTATTAATGAAAGCAAGTTTACTGTCTTCATATTGGCTGATGCCGACACTTAATGAAATGTCATATTTTTTATCGGAATTTTCATTTCTTGCCATGAAAGCCTTGACTATTTCACTTTTGAGCCCTTCAGCCTCATTCTTGTTTTCAAAACGCGCAATTATGGCGAACTCATCTCCGCCATACCTCGCAAGGAAAACATCGTGTGTCTTGCATACTTCTTTCAGAATATTCGCGGTTTCTTTTAATGCCTGATCGCCTTCATAATGCCCATAGGTGTCGTTGATCTGTTTAAAAGAATCTATATCGCACATAAACAGGTATATATTTCCGCAATTCTTATGCTGGCCTAATACTTCGTCCAAATAACTGTTAAATTTAGACCAGTTATTCAACCCAGTAAGTTTGTCTGTTGAAATCTGATGACCTTGCTCATTCATGTATATCACAAATAAGGGAAAAGCATAGCATGGCCAAACTACAGGTATGCCACTCCTAAAGCCTGACAAGATGACACCTGCAAAGGGAAAAAGCAGAGAAAGCAGTATAGAGGTATCCGCGCTTCTTTCCCGGCGGTTCCTTGCTAATTTATGGTGCCATAAGATCTTTGCCGAAGCATACAGAAGATAAACTGCGGGAAATACTACGACGAACACGTAGTATTTACCATACTGAATCAAATTACTTTGATCCAGAGAAATTACCGTATTCGTAGTAAACGACAATACTGTCATCAGAATGCTCGCTGATAACGGCAGTAACAGCAGGCATTTAATTTTTGTACTCTTATTCGCCCATCTGTCGTGCAATCTTTCTTCCACATACAGCAGCCAGAGGAAAGCGACGATGCAGACCATGATGATAACGCAGGAATGGATTGTTTTATTAATCCGCAAGGGAAACCTCATTGAGATTCCGTTGAACCCTTTCCACAGGCACTCGAGCACGGTTCCGCACAAAACGCTGATCACAACATTTCGCAGGCAAATGTTTTCGGTTCCCTGATCGAGGTCTTTGTGCATTCGGTAAAGAATGACGTACAGTAAAAGTATGCAGAAGATGTCAAATTCAATGTATACAAATTTAATATCAGCGATCATATCTACTATTTCCTTATCCATATATAGGCGTGACGTTCCACCATGTAAAAATATTGTAACAGCCAAAGCGAGGATTTGGAATCAGTCCTCATCCTCGCTTTTCTTGTCTTCTGATGATAACGGAATCACATGAAGTTCCGGTTCTGGAGAGGATATGTAAAGCTCCTCACACTCCTGCTGTGCTGTGATCAAAATATTGACAGCCTCTTCCGAGGCTCGGAACAGTTTCAAGTACATTTCTTTATAATCTGGCATTGAAGCACACCTCAACATATAATTTTATGCGTTTTTCGCATGAAAGTCAATATGCGATTATCGCATAACGTACAATATCTTCGAGGTGAGGATATTGTATCAGCATATTAAAGATTTGAGGGAAGACAACGATTTGACCCAGCAACAGGTAGCAGAGTTGCTTAATATCAGCCAAACAACCTACTCCAGATATGAGAGTGGTACGCTTGATATTCCCAGCTCATCATTAATTGCTTTGGCTAAATATTATAAGACCAGTGTTGATTATCTGCTGGGGCTCACCAAAAATAAAACACCATATGATAAGTAGCATCACAGCGACATGGATCCGAACGCCATGCCGCTGTTTTGTTGCTCCGCACAAAACTCCTCCAGCAGCAGACGGTGCGCTTTTGACTTTACCGAAATGCGCTGACCCTCCGGCGAGGCCAGATATTCCGCCAGGGATTCCTTCGAGATCAGGTTAACGCCGTAATAAGTAACGCCTTTTACATGGCAGAGCTGGAGCCAGCGGTTCATAGTCGTTGTCCCGTAGCCGCAGAGGGCCTCCGCCTGCTTCACCGTGAGCATATCGTGGGCGTCCTGCCAGCGCTCTATCAACAGAGAAAAAAGCGCTTCACTGTCAAGGTAAGTATTCGGCGTATTATTATGGCGACTGCCGTTGGAGAAAGCGCCGCGGGGAATCACTGCATCCAGCTCTCCGGCATCCCGCCTGGTTAGAAAATCAATCACATCCTCCAACTGAATCCGAAAGCGCCGCGTCTGCTTGCCGGAATCCTCGCAGGGAATCACACCGTGCTCCAGCATCCACAGCGCCTTGCGCTTGCTGATGTGGCAGATACGGTAAAGCTGCTCCATGGAAATCGTTTCGGGGTATTCCTCCCGTAAAAAATCGTAGCCCATAAGTACCTCACATCGGCATGGTCATACTGAACCCTTGTTTTTCCTCCGCGCTTTCTTCTTGCTCCTCCGGTGCAAAAGCCGACGCGATGGCTTCCGCCGATTCCTGCTTGGAGTTGAAATCCAGATGGGAGTAAATATCGGCGGTGGTGGCGAAAGTGGAATGTCCCAGCCAATCCTGAATCTGCTTCATTGGAATGCCCTGGCTGAGCAAAAGACTGGCACAGCTGTGTCTGAGGTCATGAAATCTTATAGGACGGAGCTTATGCTGCCGCAGCAGAAGCTTGAAATGATCGGTAACATAGTTGGGACGAAAGAGCATTCCCATTTCGTCTACGCAAACATAGTCCTCGAAGTCCTGACAGTAGGAGTTTTTGAACAGTGCCCGATATTCCTGCTGCTTTCTCTGCTGATTGAATAAAAGCCCCCGCATGGCGGGAATCAGCGGCAGGGTGCGGAAGCTGGACTTGGTTTTCAGCTTGTCCTCGGCGAAGATTTTGGTTCTGCCGTCCACTTTGCCCTCAGTAACCTTGTGGTTTATAGAGATGGTTCCCCTGTCAAAGTCGATGCTGCTCCAGCGGATGCCCAACACCTCACTTCGGCGCAAACCGTAGTAAGCCGCAAGCTGAATAACCGCCGCCATGGAATCGTCCTTTGTGGCGTCAAACAGCGTGGACAGCTCCTCCTTGGAGTAAAAGCTCGCCAGATATTTGCTCTTTTTAGGCCTGTCAACTTTATCCGCCACATTCTCCGTGACCAGATCGTTTTTTACGGCATACTGCAAGGCCTTTCGGATAACGGCATGGTAGTGAATCACAGTGTTGGCGTTGCAGCCGTCGGCGAAAATAGATTGATGCAGCTCCCGAATGTGCTTGGGCTCCAGCTCATCTAAACGGAGCTTGCGCGCACGGAAAAAGTCATCCAGCCGCGCGGTAATCAGGCTTTTATAGCTCTCGTAGGTCGTGCGCTCAATCGTAGGCGCGGTCAGCTCCAGCCATTCCAGCAGGAAATCCGAAAACAGCGGCGACTCTTTTTTTGCCCGCTCGTTTTTTATCTCCGGG
>DIRC01000057.1:76310-84621 GCA_002427465.1 Clostridiales bacterium UBA5446
ACCGGAATATGCAGGGCATGATATTTTTGCTTCCGCTTTCCGGTCTCGTCGTAAATATTGAGGATGGCGGTGTACATCCCGTCTCTTTCCTTCAGGCTGCCCGTAATCGGGCGATCATTCTGTGTCATTTCTGCCCTCCCATCAAAATACGTTCGCTCAAGGTTGTGTGATGTTACCTTGGGCGAACGTATTTTTCAAGTCATTTCCTCTGAAAAGTTTTCTATACCGAATTACCGCACAAATAGTCGATCACCGTCAGCTTGGGCACGCGGTAAATCCGCCCCATGCGGACGCTCTGCAGCCGGCCGCTTTGAAGTAGCTCGTATGTTTTGCGCCGCCCAATCCCCAACATTTCCTGTACCTGCTGCGGTGTCAGCGCGTCGGGGTATTCCCGGAACATCACGCTGTACTGCCGCGCCATTTTTTCTTCTCTGCCCATAATTATTCCTCCCCCTCTTGACATATGAAATGTAATTATATATTATGATTACATCAATTACATCCATCTAATATATAGACGATGAGAAAGGCAAAAACGGTACTGATAGGAGGAAAAAGTTTTGAAAGGAAAAACAGCAACCGATATTCGGGAAGAAAAATTGAATGAACGGCTTACAGAACTGGCTGAACAGGGCAACTGGACCGGCGTACTTAAAGCGCTGGACGATTACGACGCCAACAATGAACGACGGCATTCGGATCATCGCGCCGATATGGATGTGACTATAGTTGACCGCGATCCGGAGGAGGGCGAATGCTACCGTGTTGCCGATCTGCTGAAGCTGAGCTGCTGGGAGGATTGGGATGACATCATCTTTTCTCAGAAGCCGGAAGACCTGCGCCATTTGGTGGAGGAATACCCAACCAGTGCAGCACTGAAGGAGCTTAACCCGAGGCAGAAAGAAATTTTACTGGAAAACATTGTGCACGGAACGACCACACAGGAGCTTGCTGACAAGGCCGGCTGCACGGTCCGCAACATCACAAAGCAGCGGCAAAAGGCCCTGGAGCGTGTACGGTGGCTGGTGACCGGCAACAGCGGCGAATGCTATACGGATACCGCCGCAATCATCCTCAGCTGGATAGTGATTCCAACTTTCATGCTGGGCTGGGAAATTTCAAAGAGGATTTATCCCAGAATCAAAATGGCTTTCGTTTCGGCAGCATAAATGCAAAAAAAGACCGCTGCGTCTTGCAGCGGTCACTGAAATATGGTAAATTGATTACAAGAATTACATGGAGGAATCGTCATGGACTTGAAAGCCATGTTTCCAAATTTGAACACCATGTGGGTACGCTGGTCTGCTTATGAGATCGTGGACTATCACGGCGTCAGCTATCTGATGCCTTCTCCCGGCTCGGAAGCCTTCCAATATAACTGCGCCGAGCAGCCGGAAATACTGGTTGCCGACGCTTTGGAGCTGGGGCGGCAGATCACGGAGAACGCCGACAACACTGGCCGTGCGTGTGCCTCCTTTGCGGCCCGCCACGGGCTTTTTGGGCTGGGCGGCGGCAAAGACGTAGGCCCATTCTCAAGCGGCGACGTGGCCCCGTGTTACCGCCCAGTGAACGACCGGGAATACGGCGAGGAGCTGAGGCGGTTTCAGGATGAGCCGCGGCTTCTGTACCGACATTTTCTCTCCGCGCGCGGCGAGGCGGCTATGGCAGAAATGCCCGCCATCGCCAGCGAGCTTCGCTTCAAGTTGACCTCCGGCCAGATGCCCCAACTCGTGTGTGAGCTGGAAAATTTGCTGAGCGCCCTGCGCCTATTCTACGCGCTCCTGATCACCGACTCCGCTATGCCGCTCAAGGTCTGCAAAAACTGTGGAAAGGTATACTATAACCTTCACGCCAAGAGCGAATTCTGCGGAACGAAGTGCCGGAACTATTACAATGTGAAGGCGTTCAGAAGCAAAAAATAAGGGACGCCGGTATTCACAACATTCATTCTAAATCAACATAGTTAAAACCGAGAGATGCCCTTTAACCTCCCGGCTTTAACTATGCTACTTTTTTTGACTATAGTCGTTACTCTGAATAAGCCAAAAAGCGACACTGAACCCTTGCAAGCAGTATTCAGTGTTTTTATTATGCTTCATTTTTGCACTATGGTCTCTATATGCTATTAGATGGTGTGGGGCCACTGGCGGTCATTATTCTCTTTCTTTTTTTCGGTTAATTCTGCGATTACTTAACCGGTTCCAAATCTCCCTCAATTGTAGAACTTCATCATAAGTCAATCCAAGTCCCTGTTCTAATAATATTCTATCAGTGTACTCTAATAACGCATCAATTTGTCCATTTCGTACATAACGGTCAACTAAAACAAAATCCAACATATCAGCGTTTTGCATTGGAATTTTGATTTTCCTTACTTCCCCAGGCTCAAAGGTTAGTACGCCGCCACCATAACTCCGCCCTACAATTTCACATAGCGCGAATGTGAACGAATTCAAAAATGCTGCGGCTACTGTACGCCCATTAATACCTTTTACGAATTTTACTTTGTGGAGAGTATCAGTATTCTGTGCATCAGTATCGTTAAACACGATCCTGGGATATCTGTTGACCTGTCTAAGCATAAAGGCGTCAGCTTTCCAAGTGCGAGGAACTACATACCAGCGTCTACGATTTTTGCATTTATACCCTGCATTATATTTTTGCGATACCCCAAAATCAATATAGCTCTTCTCACAGTTGCTGAGTTGTTCATAATCCTGGTCATCTGGCGTAAACAAAAAAACTTTTCGTCCTGCATTTGTTAACCGCTCAAAATCTTCATTGGTAAAATCAATTCCTCGCAATTGATCAGCGCGCCCAACTATTGGCTCAGTACTCTTATATAAATGATACTCTGCTCTCGCTTTTTCATTTAAGAGAAAAAAGTCATTTTCACCGCTTACTACGCCTACATTAACATCCAGAAGCTCGGTTATATGTGTTAGTCTCTCATCGCGTCGCAAAGACCGCAATAATGCTATCTCTTGGCTTGACAACAAGTATTGTGTCCATTTTTCTGCGCTATGGTCAAGCTCTTTAATTTCATAACGGATATTGTTTACATTTAAACTCTTTAAAGAATCCGCGTCATTGACCTCAATCGTGCGAATTCCCTTTTGCTTGGAGTTTTTTTCTCCCAGCAATAATACGACCTCCTGCTGCGCGTTTGGAAATAGGAGCTTTTTAAACATTATAATCGTCAGTCGGTCGAATTTCTTGGATAAATAGTCACGCACCTCTGCAGCGTAATCAACCTGCATAATTTCTGCTGGAATTACCATTCCAAGTCTTCCGTCTGAGTTTAAGGCGCAAGCAGAAAGGACTAAAAATGGGATCCAAATATTAGTGAGTCTTCCAGGATGTAATCCCTCTTTCTCCATATAAGAAAATGCGATTTCACGATATTTTTCATCAAAGTTTTGAGAGCGAATAAACGGCGGATTACCTACAATAACATCAAATGTCGCTTTCTGATAAATGCTTTTCTCGTAGTAGGTAAAAAAATCACTGGCAATAATCCTTGCCCCTTGTCCTTCCGCCTTTTTTGCCTCTGCCTCATCTAATTCGATCCCAACCATCTGTGGAATACGCTTTTTTCTTTTCCGGCACTGATTTGTAATGCTACGGATAAAACTCCCGTCCCCACAACTTGGTTCGAGAATTTGATCGTCTGGATTTTTCACTGCCCATCGTACAATAAAATCTGCAACCGGTGCAGGAGTGTAGTATCCACCTCTTAACTTGTCATACCCCTGTACCTTTTTCATAATGCACCTACTTTTTCAAAATAACTATTATATGATCGTGCGTATATAAGCATAAAAATAAAATACTGTCAAGTTTTGCTTTATCGCTCATGTGGTGGTAGACCTTTATAGCGGGACAAATAAACATCCTCGATTCTCTTTGTAAACTTCTCCAGACGCAGACTTGATTCCTTCTGCGGACATTCTTGTGATATTTCCCCTGTATCAGGATCCCATACCACTAAAGCAATCGATTCAGCTCTGTGGTTTTCTTCGAGGACTTCAGTTCGCTCATTCATTCGTTCCAGCGTCCGAATCATATCCGCTGCCTGATTAGGATGCAACGCTGGCTTTGGAATAACAATAAAAAACAATACGAGGGCATATGGAAATCGGGTATGAACAGTAGTCGCTTCTGCCGTTAGATCATTAACCATATTATTCCAGTTTTTCTTAACACTCCCTGCATCATTGAGTGTCTTGCTGTCATAAGCAATACGAATTCCATCCGGTCTATATGCAATGTCAAAGTTCTGCGCGCGCACACCACCTACCACTTTGGTATCGCCAACTTCAACGCAATCAGTGTGGCCCTGTGGCGGCAAAAGCGAGTCTGAACTTGGGGGAACAATTTCGATCTCCCCAAGCATTGTAGCAAGCGCTTTGGCGACAACCGGGTCAATTGCCTCTTTCCCAAAGTCCATCCCCTGTTTTTTATTGAAGCAATCTCCCATCTTTAGGGGACAGCCGGGCTTTCTTTTCTCTTCCTTCGTAGGATTACGCTTCGGCGTACGCCAAGTTGCACCCCATTCTCTAAGGCTTGCTGTTTCAAAAGAAACCTGTGGAATATGTTGTAAGCCAGCCATAAATCTTCCCCCTTAACTCTGTGTGTTTTATATCTTATCACATTTTCTTTGCCCTTTCTACGACGATTTTTGTGTAACCACTTTCTATTTTATTTTACATACTACAAAATGGTTTATTTTACCTCGGCAAGTGAAAGTAACAAGAAGCAGTACAATGAAAGGCGGGGTCTGTTGTGAAGGCAGTAATTCCTAAAATTTGCGGTGAAACGCAAAAAGATGTTGCATTCTGCTATAACTGCAAGGGTTTCCTTGCCTCTGCGCTATGATTGGTCGACCATTGATATTGTAAAGGCATAAATTATGAAGATAAGTTTATCGAAAAAGCTGCTATAAGTTAACTTGCAACTGGCAACATCAATGAAGACGAATGTTTCAGTAGCTTTTCAATTCTTTCTGTGCTATTGTGTCTTGCTACAAGGAGGCGAGGCACATGGACGATATTCTGACGTCACTGTACGACAGCTTTTATACTCGTCCGGAAATGGTGGCGCTGAAACAATCGATGGAAGCTAACCGGGCGCTGTTGCGGGACAGGCTCCCGGCGGAGCAGCGAAAGCTCGTGCTGCGGATCGTGGACGATCTCACGATGATGACGAGTGAAGAATCGCAGGACAGTTTTCTCTGCGGTTTCAAGCTGGCGTGGCGGATGGCAAACGAACTGAATTATTATGACGACAGGCGCTCAACGCCGGCAATGCAGGCCGGGTTGGGACCTGTTCCATATCACGGGCGGCGGAGGAAGAATGAAAAAATCAATGATAGCCCTCGCCATGATCGCCGCGTGTGGGGCGCTGTGCGCCCCTGTGTGGCCTTGGAGCGTTATGGACAGAAAAGTACCCACCGCAATCGCAATCGCAGCGTTTCCACAGCCAAACGCCGATTTCTCGGAGGCTCTGCCACGCGAAGAAACCCATAACGCCGTGAGCGGTCAACCTGATGCCACCTGCGTAGTCACGGAGCCGACGGTTGAGGCGAAAGAAACCGCCCAGCAAACCGCTGTCCCTGAATCAGCGCCTCAAGGAACGCCACTGCCGTCCGTGCCGCAGCCGACAACTACACCTACTTCAAACACGCCGGCTGACGCCACTGCGCAGGCTGGTGCATATGTTCCCGGCTTCGGCTGGGTTCAGAGCAGCAGCTAAAACACGACCGCCTGCGACAAGGACATCTACGAAAACGGAGACGCCGCTCCGCTGTGCGGTGTCCCCGTCTTTTGCGTGCAGGTTAGAATCGTGAATGCCCTGTGATTTTCGTCAGCAGCATCTACCCGTAAAACAGCTTCACTTCAGTGTTGTTAGTGTTCCGACTTCGTCGACAAGGATCAAATCAATCCCGGTCCGCTGTTTTGCCAAAGACGGAAGCTTCGCCCACAAGTTTCGAAAAGCCTGCATGTCTGGAAAAGCAATGCTGTAATGCGCTTTCGGATCATCCATGCGCTGCAGCGTTTCACCAAGGATGCCAATGAAGTAATTCACCCTCATTTCAGGACGGGAACCCGGCCCTTTCACCTCTATGAGCCAGCGTTCTCCATTTCTGGTTGCCTCAACATCCAGCCATGAATATAGCCCCACGCGACTTTCACATTCCATCCGTCTGCTTCCAGTTGATTTTTAATATGTGCTTTTACCGCGTCCTCGTTCATAGTAGTTTCCATTGGTGCTGTATTGACCGTTCGGCGGGAAACTGCAAGCGGTTTCCCAGTTGGATAGTTGCCCCAATATCCATTCTTATCTGGATTGGGGCGTCTCACAAGGATGCCTTCATTCACCAGTTGACGGCATGCAATATTAATTGTTTGATGACTATGCTTGGTTCTCTTTTCAAGATCAGTGTCCGTCATACCGGGAAAATTTTGAACTGCCAACATAACCTCTTCTTTTACTGTCATACAATCAACCTCCAGACACCCACGATTGCCGATGTGGCGGACGCGATAACTATTAAGCAAAACGCAAGGCATCCCGTCGGCTTTTTTAGCGTTTCATCATTGGCCGGTTGGTTATCCGCTGCGGCCTCGTTGATGCCGACTGATACACCCACATCGACAGGGCCAATCGTTCCGTTTCGATTCCAATCAATCATCGTATTCGCCCCCTCTGCTTGCACTATATCAGATAAAAAACCATTTGTATATATAATGAGAGGTGTGACAGATAGTGTAATATATGGTGTGATAATGGAGATTTTTCCGTGAAATATCGTTTTAAAGTATTCCGTCTTAGGATAATTGTTTCTTCAATCAAGCGGCTCCGCGCGCAGCCAGCGAATGTAGCCGTTTCCTTTTTTGCGATAGGTGCATCGCCAGCGGGAGCCGTCAAAAACCTCGTCCGCAAAGTTAATGTGGGTCTCCGAGGGCGAATAGCAAACGCCCCAGTCCTGCCGCCATACCTGCAGGACGATCTTCTGGCCGTCGTCCGTGTCGAAATGGCAGAGCAGCATGAGTTTGTTTTTGTGCCAGCAGCGAAATGTCAGCGTGCCGGTAAACTCCCCCGTTTCCTCCGGATGGTGATAATCGTCCAAAGGAGCCATTTCCCGTATTGCCTGCACGCGAATGATCTGCGCACGGCAGGGACTGTCCTGCAGGTAGTCCTCCAGCTCCTCGGCGTGAACCGCATTGTATTCGGCCATCGCAAGCGACGGATTGCATGGCGCGACGATGTTACTGTTCCTCATTTTCTTTTCCCCTCATTCCATCCTCTGCATTTCCTCCGCGCCCCGCTGTTGCTGCTGTGCGTATCTCTGCTTCAATTCCTCGAAAAGCTCCGGTGGAATGGAACTGATGAAATCTTGATATTCCCGCAGCTCATAAATCAGAGACTGGCCTTCCTGCCGTTCCTTCTGCAGCGCCCACTGTGCTCGCTCCGTCTCAAAGCGAAATGCAGATTCATTCTCCCTTAAAATTTTGAGCTGCTCGTCGTAGGGCTTTAGCTTTGACTCAAAAGCGTTGATTCGCGGATACCAGTCCATCAGCAGCTTGAGCACTTTTTCTTTCTGTTTACCGGCATTGAACGTGCCGATGTTTTCAATCTCGTTGCGGATCTCAGTCATCTCGTCGGTCAGACGCTGCGCTTGCTTGTAAAGCCAAGTCGGAATGTGCTTCCTTTTGGTTGCCGCGGCGGCCTGGCCACGCTCCAGTTCCGGAAACTCCGCCGACATGTGATCGTGAAACTTGTCCTGCCACTCAACCAATTTGTCACGCCCACCCATAACGTCCTTGGCCGAAAGGCGCTTGTCCTTTGTCAGCGGCACGAAACAGATGTGCATGTGTGGGTTATGCTCGTCCATATGGACGACAGCGGAGAAAATGTTTTCCTCTCCAATCTCGCGTTTCAAAAATTCCAGCGCATGCTCAAAATAAAACCGCACCCGATCCTCTGGCAGTCCGGCGAGAAACTCCGGCGTCGCGGTAATGATTGTGTCGATGAATTTTACACTGTCCTTGCGCACCTTCAATTTTGGATTTTCTTTCTGTGCTTTCTCAATGCGGTTCTGAATCTCTCCGTAATATTGAAGCTGCGGCTGGACGAGATGATAATTGAGATGAGAACGCTCCCTATCAATGTCGGGGTTACTGCCATAGTGTTCCTTCGTACGTTCATGGTGTTTTTCGATGGCGGTCGCGGGGCCACCCTTTCGCTTTTCAAATCGCATAATCGCGTAGGGCATAAATCATAACTCCTTTCCATTCAACGATGCTGA
>DIRC01000057.1:84875-89708 GCA_002427465.1 Clostridiales bacterium UBA5446
GACTGCGCGAACACGTTTTCCCGCCCGACAAGAAAGTCCGGCCCCTCAAAGGCGGGCCGGACTTTTTGCCGTGCGTTTGGCTGGCGGTATAACGCACTATACCTTGCCGTTGGCAAGGTGTGCGGCCGGGGACACCCCGGCACCCCGTCGGCGGCTTTGCCGTGCCCGATCCATAAATGTATACTCATACTCGGGCACCGCTTCGCCGCAGTTTTTGCCGCCGTGCTCACCTGCTATTACTCGGATTCGGCAGCAAAAACCACGCGCACGGCGCGGGACGCAGGACGATAGACGAGGGGCTTGGCGGGATACGCAGCATATCTCACGCTCTTCTTGACGGCATAGAAAGAGACTGCATCCAAACAAAAAGTTCAGACACAGTCTCTGTTTTATGCAACCTAAATTCAGCGTATCAATTTTGGATTGTACTCTGGGATGAAAAATGCGCAGGTGCTGAGCACGGCAACTCGCCTGTCGCTCTGAATACAATTTAGCTGTGCGGCAAGCATCTCGACTTGCGCTGGAAGCAGATCATCTCCCGGATCGTTGTCGACAAGCCGCCACGACTTGCTGATGTTTTGCCCGATGACAATATTGCATTCTTCTTTTGTTGCGGCGAACTTACGATAATCGTGATTTCGGTTTTCTCGATTCACACGGGCCTTGTATTCTCCCGCAATCAGCTCATCAAGAGTCGCATAGTAAGAATCAAAGTCCGGGTCTGGAATAGACGCCATGTGATAGAACGCTTCCACCATCGGGTAATTAATGTACAGCTTTCCCATGTCAGACGATTCTACAAAGTACCTTGCCATACCGCTGATCTTTTCCGGCGTGAAGCCGGGATCGTGCGGATCAAGATCAAATATCAGAAGGATATCAGAATAGAATTCGTCAAACAGTGCCTTTTTCACCGGATCAGGTTCCCGTGATTTCAACAGCTGGAGCAAGTCCATATCGGCGGGATCGTTGTCCTCAAACATCTCATGATATAGCGTGTAGATATTCGTGCAGTAGGAAACGATTTCATATTTGCAGTCAATTTGATAAGCGGACAGTAGCCGCTCCATCAAAGCAACGTCTGTCTTTGCTCCCTCGACCAGCACGAGAATTTTCCGTTTCTCCTCAGTCATTGAATTCACCGCTCATATAGAGCTTCTCCAGATTGTGTCCCTCCCGAAGCTCCCGATCGGTGGCATTGGCAAATGAAGTAAGTCTCTCCCCGGTCAGAATGAAGTAGCAGTCCGGACGCATGATGCGGTTGGAGAGCAGGTTCGTATTATGGGAAGTGAGGATGGTCTGGAAACCGGACATATGCTCCAGAAGCTCAACAAGCGTTTCCGCCAACTCATAATGATAGAATGCGTCAAACTCATCAATGAACATCAGTGAAACGTCGGCGGAGGTTTTGTACCAATAGAAAAATGTGTAAAGCGCTTTCGTACCGCTGGACGCCACCTTGAAAAACGGCAGCGGTTTTCTGGTATCGAAGTACAGGCGCTTGGTTCCGTCGGCATCTTTTTTTGCTACCAGGTTTTCTTTAATCCCCGCCTTGTGTAGGAAGGACTCTAACTCCTTAAGCAAATTCCCTTCGAAAATGAAATCATAATAGTCCTTGCTGTCTGCCTTGTAACCAATATAACGGTTTTCATCCAGGCTGCGGAACCAGAGCATGTGGGACACAAAACGCTGCATCCGATAAAGCGGATGATCGTCCGGGAGCGCCGAATTGTTGATGGCATATTTCAGTATGGAGTCGCTGCCACGGAAGGAGAGATTCAGTGTCGTGGTCAATGCCTCAAGGCCGGTCAGATCGCCGCGATTGTCCTCGTAGTCGTAAGTGAACAGACGCTTGCCGTCAATTGCAACGGATTCATAAACAAGGGTCTGCTTGTCATTTTTACGGTAGCGGTAATCAACCTCACCGCTGTCGAACGTGAATACATAATGAAACTCCGCGTATCCGGCTTTGTTGTTGACATTCAGATAATAGTCATATAAGCCCGGCGTCACATTGTTTGTTGTCAGGTGTGAGACAATATCAAAAAGAGCCAAGCCCAGATTAGACTTGCCGACAGAGTTTTTGCCGTAAATGATGAGCTTGCTGAGCAAGCCGTTGGTGACGCAGGACTCATTGAATTTATAATCACGGACATCAGAGAAATCCAACCGAATGGTATTTTCAAAGTTTTTAAAACCCGTAACCTCAAACAGCTTTAACATGGTGCCCACCTACTTTCACCATTATTATACCCACGGTAAAGCACCAAGTCAACAAATACCGTAATAAAATTACGGATAGGCCGCAATTAGTTTTCGACATTTCTCAACGCAAAATCCTGTTTATGAACCTTATATCAAACCGCTCAAATGCTTCACATAGGAGGCTAATTTTGGTATACTGAGTTATAACTTTGCAGGAGTAGCAGGAGAGGGTGAGCATGAATGAAACAAAATTATATTAGCAGTGTGCGGCTTAATTCTCCGGTTGATGAGTGTTCATACCTGTCCCGCCTGCCAGTGGTACGGCATCTTTCCAGACAGGGAGAGCTGCACTTTTCCAAGGCAGTAACCTTTTTCGTAGGCGAAAACGGTTCCGGCAAATCAACCTTGCTGGAAGCCATTGCTGTTGCATATGGTTTTAATGCGGAGGGCGGCACGCGCAATTTCAGCTTCTCCACCAGCGCGACTCACTCTGATTTATATCGCCATCTGACCCTTTCGCGCAGCGCCTACCCCAAGGATGGCTTCTTTTTGAGGGCCGAAAGCTTTTATAATGCAGCCAGTTATCTGGATGAGGTTTTTGAAACGGAGTTTCAAAATCATATCCGGACAGGCTATGGTGACCGGTCACTGCATGAGCAGTCCCATGGCGAGAGCTTTCTTTCTCTGGTGGAAAACCGTTTTGGGGGAGATGGCCTGTATCTGCTGGACGAGCCAGAGGCGGCGCTTTCTCCCAGTCGGATGATGAATTTGCTGGCGCATATCCATGCGCTGGTAGGGAATCACTCACAGTTTATTATCGCAACACACTCGCCCATTTTAATGGCCTATCCCGGCGCGGAGGTATACCAACTGTCGGAGGATTCAATTTCTTCTGTGGACTATCGGGAAACCGAGCATTATCAGCTAACCCGCCGCTTCCTTGAGAATCCCGAGAAGATGCTGCATTATTTATTGGATGAATGAGGGGGGACTTGCCACGCATTATCAGGACGTCAGGGGGCTTCTCTCCGCCAAAAACGGCATGAACCTCTACCGTGGCTGTACCCACGGCTGCATTTACTGTGATTCTCGCAGTAAATGCTACCAGATGAATCATGACTTCGAAGATGTGGAAGTTAAGCGCAATGCACCAGAGTTGCTGGAGAATGCTCTGCGCCGCAAGCGCAGCCGTTGTATGATCGGAACCGGCTCCATGTGCGACCCGTATCTGCCACTCGAGAAGCGTGAGCGTCTTACCAGACGGTGTCTGGAAATCATTGACCGACGCGGTTTTGGCTTTTCGGTCATCACCAAATCGGATTTGATTTTGCGGGATTTGGATTTGCTGAATAGTATCAACAAAAAAAGCAAGTGCGTGGTGCAGATGACTTTAACAACTTTTGACGAAAACCTCTGCCGCGTCCTTGAGCCAAACGTCTGTACCACCGTAAGAAGGGCGGAGGTTTTAAACATCCTGCGGGATGAGGGAATCCCCACGGTGGCATGGCTCTCTCCGATTCTCCCCTTTATTAACGATACCGAGGAAAATTTGCGCGGACTTCTGGATATGTGCCGGGAGGCAAATGTGAAGGGCATCATCTGCTTTGATATGGGCGTAACACTGCGGGAAGGCGACCGAGAGTATTTTTATCAAAAATTGGACGAGCATTTTCCCGGAATGAAGGAACGCTACATCCGGACGTTTGGTAACAGCTATTCATGTACAAGCCCTGATCACGTGGCCTTGATGAAGGTATTCCGGGAGGAGTGCACACAGCATAATATTCTGCACACCCCTGATTCTGTGTTTGCGTACCTGAATGCCTTTGAGGACAAGCAGACAAGTGAACAGATGTCGCTATTTTAAGGTGCATTGCTCACATCTGCGGCAACGGCAAGTGTCGGTAGTTAATCGTCAACACGGCTCACGCTCACAGTCTGCTCACACTTTTCCTGAAAACCTGCAATGCAACCGATTTTTTCAGAAGCCTTGTAGCCATCGGATGTGTGCCGTCAAACCCGCATGAAATCAGGCTTTTTCGGCGTTTTCAAACGCTCACAGAAGCCACTGCGGGACACGCCAAGATAGCCGATTCCAACGACTCGAAATCAGTTTGTGGGCAACCACACGTGGGTTCGAATCCCACCCTCTCCGCCACAAACCCCTGAAAACGCAGTGTTTTCAGGGGTTTTCGCTACCCCTTCGTGGTGCCCTGTTTTATCTCCTCCCGTTCAAATGGTGCCCGTGGTGCTCCGATTTGTGGTGCCCGACGCCCGGCACGAAAAAATCCGTTATTCCACTTATGCAAGCAAAATGTATGCTGTGGTGCTCAAATGGTGCCCACATTTCTTAAAAGGCTATAAAAAGCAGCGTGGAGCTATAAAAACTTGCGTCGTTTACAGCTCGATTTCGCTGCTTCTCTTTTTACCTTGCTTTGCCGGTTTCGCGGGCTTCTTCGGCTCCTTCTGCGGATGCAGCGCCTTATGGTAGGTTTCCAGCACGGTCTTTTTTCGGTCAAGCCGTACATCAACATACTGCGCCGTTACCGATTGAAGGTTGGTGTGGATGCCAAGGGAAATGCCGGCGCCTTTGGGCGTATGTCCCAGGATTTCGCCAGCTTGCTGCAA
>DIRC01000057.1:89766-89956 GCA_002427465.1 Clostridiales bacterium UBA5446
CACGGTCTTTTTTCGGTCAAGCCGGACATCGACATACTGCGCCGTCACCGCTTCAAGGTTGGTGGAGATACCGAGGGAAATGCCGATGCCTTTGAGCGTATGACCCAATATCTCACCAACAGTATAAAAGTCGCCGGTGAGTTGGTGCATATTGGTCGCCGCCGTATGCCCTTACGGTATAATTACGACA
>DIRC01000033.1:0-309 GCA_002427465.1 Clostridiales bacterium UBA5446
AGGGTTCGAATCCCTTTACCCACCCCAGACATCAGAAGGCCGGCAGCGCCGGCCTTCTGAGTCCGACCCGATGGTGGGATGTAGTGTAACGGTAACACACCAGACTTTGACTCTGATATTGTAGGTTCGAGCCCTGCCATCCCAGCCAATTAGATGCAAACCACGCCGTACTCCGTTCCCTCATAAATGCGAAAGCTGCGTCCGCTCAGTTGCATTTTATTTCCTCCCCGGAGCTGCGCTCAGCGGTGGTAAAAGTACGAAAAGATAAGATCCAGTAGCTCAGCAGGCAGAGCACCTGCCTTTTAAGCA
>DIRC01000033.1:483-4817 GCA_002427465.1 Clostridiales bacterium UBA5446
CTGCCTTTTAAGCAGGGTGTCCCGGGTTCGAATCCCGGCTGGGTCACCAAAAATAAAGGACAAAAAAGGTTAACCTTTTTTGTCCTTTATTTTGTGTCGCGCACCTTCCCGGGCGCTCCGCCCCAAAGGTGGATTTGACATCCTTCGTCGGTAAAACAGCCCTGCTGGAACTCGGCCGCGCCGGGATTCACGCCGTGATCGCGGAAAAGGCGTATCAAAGGTTTGGACTTGTATACGATGCTGACACTCATGCCAGTATCTTTATTTACCGGCCAAAAACCGCATAGCCTCCGCATATCCGGCAAGCCCTTTGCCCTTGATCGTTTTTACGCAGGCGCTCCGTACATAGGAAACGCGCCGGAAATCCTCCCGCGTATCCGGGTCGGAAATATGCACCTCCACCGTGGGGATGCCGACGGCCTTGACCGCGTCGAGAATCGCCACGCTGGTGTGCGTGTATGCGGCCGGATTAATTACGATGCCATCGCATCTGCCATAAGCGCCCTGTATGGCGTCAACAATTTCGCCTTCGCAGTTGGACTGAAAACACTCGGCCTGAACGCCCATGTCCCCGGCCTCCTTCTCGATCAGCGCCGTCAGACCGCGGTATGTGATACGGCCATAGATTTCCGGCTCCCGAATCCCCAGCATGTTGATATTCGGCCCGTTAATCACAAGTATTTTCACAGAAATCCCTCCATATCTCCCGGGCGGCGTCGGAAACGGCGCCGTCGTTTTCAATCGCCGCGTCCCTGAAGCGGGCATACAGCGGCATCCGTTTTTTGCTCATGGCCCCAAGCGCCGCCGCGTCCCCGGACAGCGGCCTGCCCGCAGTTTCCAGCAGCTCGGTCGCCCGGAGGATATGGTATATCCTGGCGTTCTGGTGCAGCGGCGGGTAATTTCCGGAGTCCAGCACAACGCCCCCGCCCGTTACCACGATCCTACCGCTCTCTTTCGCCGCGGTCCTGACCGCCTCCCGCTCCAGCGCCCGGAACGCCGCCTCTCCCCGGGACGCGAAGATGTCGGGGATGCTTTCCCCCACCGCCATGGAAACCATGTCGTCCGTATCCGACAGCGGCCTGCCGGTCATCTGTGAAAGCACCTTTCCGATCTCGCTTTTTCCGCTGCCGGGCATACCGATCAGCACAATGTTTTCCGTTTCACGCCTCAGTTTCCCGGTAATTTCCGGAATATTGCCATCGGGTATCTTCCTGTCAAAAAAGAGTTCCGCCGCCGCCTTCGCCTGGGCCACCAGCATGGTAAGCCCGCCGGCGCAGGGGATCTTCAGCCGCTCCGCTTCCATGAGAAGCGCCGTCCGCCGCGGATTATAGATCACATCCAGAACGCCCGCGCAGCGGGGAAAATCCGCTACAGAAACCGGTGCGTCAAGATTATTCGGATACATTCCCGCAGGGGTGGTATTGATCAGGATTTCCACGTCGGCATGGCGGCCAATATTCCCGTAATTCTCCGGCCCCGAGCGGGAAACAACCACCGTCTCCGCCGCCCCCAGAGACCTTGCCGCCGCCAGAGCCGTGCGGGAGGCCCCGCCGCTTCCGAGAATCAGAACCTTCTTGCCTGAAAACCCAATCCCCGCGCGTTTCACCATCCACTCAAAGCCGTATTTGTCGGTGTTATAGCCCCGCAGCTTCCCATCCCGGCAAATCACGGTGTTCACCGCGCCGATCTCCCGCGCCTCGGGGGATATGCGGTCGCAGTAGCGCATCACGTCCAGCTTATATGGGATCGTGACGTTCAGCCCGCCGATGTCCTCCCGTCCCATGAAGCCCGGCAGCTCCTCCGGCTCCAGTGGGATGAGCCGGTAATCCGCATTTCCCATCATCCTGTGTATGGAAACGGAATAGCTGTGCGCCAGCCGCCGTCCCAAAAGCCCGTATATCCGCTTTCCCATTCATCCCTCCTGATAGTTCCCGAGGAAAATGAAGCCCTCGCAGCTCCGCTCCAGGCTTTCCAGCATCGACAGGGTCTGCGGGTCGGCGCAGCTGGCCTCCATCTCAAAGAAGAATGAAAATTCAAAATCCGAGCCCACGATCGGGCAGCTTTCAATCTTCAGGAGGTTGATCCCCAGGGCCGCGATTTTCGCCATGATTTCATACAGGGCGCAGGGCCTGTGCTCGCAGTCCAGGATCAGGCTGATACGATCCGCACCGGGATAGATGACCGGGTCTTTCGTGATGCAGATGAACCGGGTGTAATTATTATCGCTGTCCTGTATGCAGGTTTCAACCGGTGCGAGGCCATAGAGCCGCCCGCAGGCATGGGAGGCGATGGCCGCCACGCCGGCCTTCTCCGCTCCCGCGGCGTATTGCGCCGCCATAGCGGTGTTTTCGCAGGGTGCAATCCGCACCCGGCCGTCAAGAGTTTTCAGGAATTTTCTGCATTGCCCCAGGGCCTGGGGGTGGGAATGAATCTCCGTGATATCCGACAGCGCGGTTCCCGGTTTCGCCAGCAGCTCGTGGCGTATCCAAAGCCGCTCGCTCCGCACGATCGTCACGTTCTTACGGCGCAGAAGATCATACACCGCCCGGACAGAGCCGTTGGCGCTGTTTTCTATGGGCAGGATGCCGAATTCGCACAGGCCGCTTTTTACCGCCTCGAACACCGCTTCAAAGCTTTTGACGAACATGAGGTTTCCTCTGGGAAACATCCGCTCGGCAGCCATCTGGGAATATGCCCCCTCCACTCCCTGGCACGCCATGGCGCCGGTCTGGGGAAACGGCCCGGGGGTTTTACTCAGGGCCTCCTCAACCGTCCCGCGGATTGGCGAAGGCTGCCCGCACAATGTGTCCTGATAAGCCCGGCTGAGCTCTAAAAGACCGCTGAACAGGCGGTGGGAATACCGATCCAGCTCTCCGCTTTTGCCGTGTACCCGGGCAAGGATTTCCCGCTCCCGGGTTCTGTCCTGTACCGGCATGGCGTCTGCCGCTTTGCATTTGGCAACTTCCCCGCAAAGCGTCATACGCTCCAAAAACAGCCTGAGCAGTTCGTCGTCGGTCTTGTCGATTTTCTCTCTCAGTTCACAAAGTGGCGGCATTTCCGTTTTCCTCCAATATCATATCCAATATTACCGCCGCCGTTACGGCCTCCACCACCGGCACGGCGCGCAGAGCCACGCACGGATCATGGCGGCCGCGTATCCGAACCTTTTCCGGTGTCATAGCCGAAAGGCTGACGGTTTGCTGCTCCCGAAAAATAGACGGCGTGGGCTTGAAGGCCGCCTGCACAAGAACCGGCATCCCGGTGGTGATGCCGCCCAAGATTCCCCCGCTGTTGTTCGAGGCGGTTTTGATCCTCCCATCCTCCACCAGAAACGGATCGTTGTGCTCGGAGCCGCACATCCGGGCCGCCGCGAACCCCGCTCCGAATTCCACGCCTTTTACCGCCGGGATGCCGAAGATTGCGGCGGCCAGCCGGTTTTCGACCCCGCCGAACATGGGCGATCCCAGTCCTGGGGGAAGCCCCGTGACGGCGCAGGCCACGACGCCGCCCAAGGAGTCCTGCCGGGCCGCCGCCCTTTCGATCTCCGCCGTTATCGCCTTGCCCCTGGCCTCGTCAATCACCGGCGGCATTCTGCCGGCAACAGCTTCAAAAATTGCACGGGAAGGCTCCTGGGGAAACGGCAGATCCTCCGCCTGGCCCACCGAGGCCAGATGCGCGCCCACATAGACGCCCCGCCGGGCCAGAATCTGTATCGCCATTCCGCCGGCAATACAGAGCGGCGCCGTCAGCCGGCCGGAAAAATGCCCCCCGCCGCGCAGATCCGCGTTCCCCCGGGATTTCACCCATGCCGTATAGTCGGCGTGTCCCGGCCGGGGCAAATCCGAGATCGACTCATAGTCCCCGGAGCGGACGTCGGTGTTCATGATCACGGCGCAGACCGGTGAGCCGCAGGTTTTCCCGTCCACGATCCCGGATAGGAACACCGGCGCGTCCTTCTCGTTTCTGGGGGTGACCAGCCCGCCCTGTCCCGGACGGCGGCGCGCCATGAAACGGCCCAGGGCGTCCATATCGATCCGTTCCCCGGCCGGGAACCCGTCGGCGACCATGCCGACGCCCGCACCGTGGGATTCTCCGAAAATGGTGATTTTTAGATTTTTTCCGAATTCAGACGACATGTGTGTTTCCCCCCAGTTCTGCAAACACCTCAAAAAAGTCCGGATACGACTTTTCCACGGCTTCCGCGCCTGTAATTTCCGACGGTCCGCCGCAGTATGCCGCCGCGACGGCGGCCGCCATGACGATCCGGTGATCCCCGGCTCCGGATACCCTTCCACCTGCAGGCGGCTTTCCCCGGACGATCAGTCCGTCCGCCA
>DIRC01000033.1:5160-9218 GCA_002427465.1 Clostridiales bacterium UBA5446
CGACAGCCAATATGGGCAAAAGATCCGGCGTCTCGGCCAGGTCCACGTCGCAGCCGCGCAGCTTCCCGGGGTCGGCGGTTACAAGACCTGCGCAGACATGCATTTTTGCCCCAAACCGGCTCAGTATGTCTACGACCGCCCTGTCGGCCTGGACGGAGTCCGTATCCAGCCCGGCCACGGAGACCCCGCCGCCCAACGCGCCCGCCGCCAGAAAAAAGGCGGCGCTGGACCAATCGCCCTCAACGCGCACGTTTCCCGGGGAATGCAGCCGCCCGCCGGATATCCGGTATCCAGTGTCCGTCCGGGCAGTCTCCGCGCCGAAAAGGCCGAGGGTTTTGCAGGTCATGGCCACATACTGCCCGGACTCCAGGGGAGAAGACAGCCTGATCAGGCTTTCCCCCGGCGTTTGGGTCAGACCGATCAGCAGCCCGGAAATGTATTGGGAGCTGACGTCCCCCGGCAGGACATATTCGCCCCTTCCCAGCCCCCCGGAAACGGAGAATGGAAGCCGCTTTCCGGAGAAGACCGCGCCGTTTTCCGCCATAGCGTCGGCCAGTTCGCCGATGGGCCTGTCCGGGAGCCTGCCCGCGCCCAGAAACCTTGCGCTGCCGCAGACCGCTGCCGCCACCGGCAGCATGAACCGGAAGGTGGTGCCGCTTTCCCCGCAATCCAGAAGTGGATTTTCCGCCGGAACGGCTATGGGCCTAATGGCACAGCCGTCCCCGGAGAAGTTTACTTCAGCCCCTGCGGCCCTGAGGCACCGGGCCGTAGCCTCAATATCCCGGGAGCGCGGGGTGTTTTCCAGCCTGGTCGGCTCATCCGCCAGCGCCGCGCAGATCATCAGCCTGTGGGCGTCGGATTTGGAGCCGATGATGCGGGCCTTACCGCCGAGAGGCCCGGGTGTAATTATCCTATTCATACGGCCGCCGCCTTTCCCAGGTCAATGATGCCCGCCATTTCCGTCACGGGCACGGTGTGCAGAATGCATTGCCCGATCCTTTTGGGAATGACCAGCGTTATGCTGTCCCCGCTGCGCTTTTTATCCGAAAGCGCGGCGCAAAGCAGTTCTTCCGTTTCGCATTCCGTGGCGGCGGGAAGCCCGTTTTTTAAGAGCGCGGCAGCAATCTCCTCCGCCGTTCCCGGCTCGGTCAGCCCAAGCTTTTCCCCTGCTCCGGCAATCATCGCCATACCGGCGGCAACCGCCCGGCCGTGGGGTACCCTAAAGCCGCTGCACTTTTCAATGGCGTGCCCGATAGTATGGCCCAGATTCAAAAACCGCCTGTCCCCGTTATCCCGCTCATCCTGCTGCACATAGCGGCTTTTGTGTTCAATACAGGCCGCGATAATCTCCGGTATCCGATCCCCCGCGCTTCCCGCCGCCAGCCTGTCAAAAAGGGGCCGATCGGCAAGCACGCCGTATTTCAGCGCCTCGGCAAGGCCGTTTGCAAACTCCGATTCCGGCAGCGTGCCCAGGCAGTCCGTATCGCAGATCACTAGCTCCGGCTGCTTAAATGCCCCGGCCAGATTTTTTCCCGCTTTTAAATTCACCGCCGTCTTCCCCCCCACGGAGGAATCCACAGCCGCCAGCAGCGTGGTGGGAATCTGCGCCAGGCGTACCCCCCGCTGATAGACAGCGGCGGCAAAGCCCGCCAGATCCCCCGTAACGCCGCCGCCCAGAGCAACCACCAAATCAGTTCGCGTCAGGCGGCTTTCCGCCATAAACTCCAGCGCCTGCCACAGAACCGCCATATTTTTAGAGCCCTCCCCCCGGGGAAAGACAAAGCTCTCCACGGAGAATCCGGCATCGGACATACTTTGCCGCACCTTTTCCAGATACAGCTCCGCCACCCTGGAATCCGTGACGATCACGGCACGGCACGGCCCCGACGCCCGGGCGATGCGCCCGCCGCAGCTTTGGAGCAGGCCGGGGCCTATAACCGCCTGATAGCCCGTTCCCACTTTGACATCAACTGTCCGCTCTTTCATATCAGCCTCCCGCCGCCGCCCGGCACTCCCGCCCTTCCCGGAGGAGACCGCGCAGCTTTTCGGCGTCGCCGCGCCTGAGCGCGTCAAGGTAAGGCGTCAGGTTTTCAATCAGCAGTGCCAGCTCATCCGCAAGATTGTCGGAATTCATGAGGAACAGCTCCGTCCAGAGGTTTTCATCCAGCTGCGCCACCCGTGTAATGTCCCTGAAGCTGCCCGCGGTAAACCCTTTGCGCCGGAGCATGGCCGGCGACTTCACAAACGCGCTGGAAATCACATGGGGCAGCGCCGAGGTATAGGCAATGATGCGGTCATGGCTTTCCGGATCGGAAAAGAGGATGCTGTCGAAGCCCGCGGCCGTAAACAGCTGCTTTAGCCTGTCCAGAGTTCCAATATCAGTCCCCGCCTCCGGCGTCAAAATCATTGTGGCGCCCGAAAACAGCGCCGCCGAAGCGTTGGAAAACCCGCCTACCTCTTTTCCAGCCATGGGGTGCCCGCCCACATAGACAAAACCGTTTTCCCCCGCACAGGCCGAAATCCTCCTGCATATCTCGCGCTTGACCCCACAAAGATCCACGACAATCGTCCCCGTCAGGTACCGACCGTTTATTTCTGCCCAATCCAGCAGGGCCGCAGGAGGCAGGGCCGCCAAAACCACGTCGCATCCGCCCAATGTCTCCGCAGTAAGCGCACCGTCCACAGCGCCGGACAGCGCCGCCATGGTCATCACGTCGATATCCGTATCCAGTCCCAGAATCCGGTGATCCGTATTGGCCTTAAAACTCTTGGCAAAAGAGCCGCCGATCAGCCCCAGTCCCACAATTCCTATCGTCATCATACCGCCTCCCCGCCTTTCATCACGCCCGAAATTGCCCTTACCTTCCGGGCCAGCCGGTCGAAGGCCTCCGGCCGGATGGACTGGGGCCCGTCGCACAGGGCATGTGGCGGATCGTTGTGCACCTCAATGATCAGGCCGTCGGCTCCCGCCGCAGTCGCCGCCAGTGAAAGCGGCTCCACAAGAGCGGAGCGCCCGGCGGAGTGGCTGGGATCTACAATCACCGGCAGATGTGTCAGCTGCTTCAGCGCGGGAACCGCTGCCACATCCAGCGTATTCCGGGTGTAGGTCTCAAAGGTTCGTATACCGCGCTCACACAGGATCACGTCGCTGTTTCCCCCCGCCATGATGTATTCGGCGCTCATCAGCAGCTCTTCATACGTGGCGGAAAGCCCGCGCTTCAGGAGAATCGGCTTGCGCAGCGCGCCGAGGATTTTCAGAAGCTCAAAATTCTGCATATTGCGCGCGCCCACCTGAATCACGTCGACGTCGTCAAAAAAGGGAAGCTGCGAGGCGTCCATGATCTCGCTGACAACGGGAAGCCCGGTCAGCTCCTTGGCCAGCTTCAGCAGGCGGATTCCCTCCTCGCGAAGTCCCTGGAAAGAATAAGGCGAAGTGCGGGGCTTGAAAGCCCCGCCCCGCAGCATCACGGCGCCGCTTTCCTTCACACTTTGGGCAATGGCACAGATTTGCTCCTCGGATTCCACGGAGCATGGCCCGGCAATAAGCGTCATGGACCCGCCCCCGATGGAAACGCTGCCGACTTTTACAACCGTATCCTCCGGATGAAACTTCCGGTTGGCGTTTTTATAGGGCTCCTGCACCCTTTTCACCGATTCGACGATGTCTAGCGCCGAGATCAGATCAATGTCGAGACACGCGGTGTCGCCCACCAGCCCCAATATCGTATGATTGACGCCGACGCTTTTATGGATTTCTATCCCTTTGCTTCTGATCCAGGATATCAGGCTGTCCAACTGCGCCTTGCCTGGATTGCTTTTGAGTACCACTACCATAAATTGCCCCTCCCAAAAATTGCAAAAACCCCGCAGCCGTTTGGCTGCGGGGTTAATCTGCAGGTTGTTCGAAGTATCCTAGAACACCTTACACCCGTCATCGGCCAAACGCAAATAAGCCTTACCATAATAATAGGTAAAGCTAAAATAGCGATATCCGGCCGACCTGGTTAATGTATTCATACAGACGCTCCTGAAATTGTTGTGTGTAACATTAGCACGGC
>DIRC01000033.1:9533-10007 GCA_002427465.1 Clostridiales bacterium UBA5446
CCCTCTTTGCCGCACAGATCGCGAAACAGCGTGGTGGCGAACATCGATTTGCTCAGCTCGTTGAGGAAGATGCTCAGGCAAACAAATTCATCCTTTGTGAGCGAGGTATAAAAATAATTTGTCAGCGCAGCAATAATCGCGTTCAGCCCACACGGATCCACAAGCACTCCCCCCAAGCATCATATGCGTTCTCATCAAAAAATGGCAGGACCCTGACCGGCGCCTCTTTGCTTCTTCGCTTAATCAGTACAGGGATCAGAAAGCGCTGCCGGATGGCCCGGCAGCGCCTAAGTTGTTATGATCGGGTCTGCGCTAACCATCTTTCTTCTACGTACGGCGCTGTGGTGTTCCTCGGAAGCGCGCTGTCAACGGTGGCCGGGCGGCCTGGGTGAGGGTCCGGGTGGTTTGGGCGGCGGTCCAGGCGGTCTGGGCGGCCTGGGCGGCGGTCCAGGCGGCTTTGGCGGCCTGGGCGGC
>DIRC01000033.1:10259-14844 GCA_002427465.1 Clostridiales bacterium UBA5446
GGGCGGCTTTGGCGGCCTGGGCGGTTGACAGAAAGGCGGCCAAGGGAACAGATGGCATAGAAAATTTAATCTGGCCATTGTCATGTCTCCTTCCGTACACCATCATATGCCGAAGGTTGGAATACGGCTATTCCGCGCGCCGCAAAGGGTTCCGGGGCAGGCCGACTATTGTGGGACACGCAGCGCCTTGATTAGAAAATCCATGCCGCTGAGAACGGTTTTTTCGCTGCTGCCGCAGTTCGGGCAAATGCCTTCACACGCAATAACAGAATAGATTTCATCGCACGCATCGCATTCCGCAGTGCCCGGAACCGTCTCGATTTCCAGTCTGGTATTTTCCAGCGGAGTCCCTTTGACCACCATAGGGTAAAGCTCGGCCACATATTCCGGGATGACCAGGGAAAGCTCGCCAATCTGCAAAACTATGGCTTCAATCCCGTCTATCCCGTTTTTCCGGGCAAAGGCCGCCACGGTTTTAACCATTCCTTTGACTATACCGATTTCATGCAAGAGTCCGCACCGCTTTCTAACCCGTTTTTTCCGCCGGCTTTGGCAACAGTCTTCACCGCAAGCCTGCCGTAACGCTTTGCCGCCGCCCCCAGAACCCGGCTCAGCGTCCGGTAATAGGGCGTGCCGCTGCTGTCATGAATCTTCACCAGACTGATGGCGTCAAACCGGCACTTGGTCGTGCAGATTCCGCAGCCCAGGCACATATTCTCATTCACCACGGCCGCGCCGCAGCCAAGGCAGCGTTCGGTTTCTTTTTTCATCTGCTCCTCTGTGAATACTCCGCGGGTGTCGCTAAAACCAGCCCCGGCGCTATCGGCGGCCTTCTGCCTCGGCGTATTGTCAAAGTTCGCTATGCCGACCGCGGCGGTACTGGCGTCGAAGGCCCTATACGCGCCCCGGCTGCGGCCCAGATCCAGAGTCTGGCCTTCGTGTACATACCGGTGTATGGATTCGGCGCCCTCCCTGCCCGCGACAATGGCGTCAATCGCATATTTCGGCCCGGTGACCACGTCGCCGCCTGCGAACACGTCCGGCTGCGCCGTCTGATATGTAAAGGGGTCGGCGATGACCGTGCCGTCCTGATTAAACGTCAGGGCGCTGCCTTTTTCAATGCCGCTCAGATCCACTTTCTGCCCCGTGGCGGAGATCACGCTGTCTATCGGAATTTGCTCAAATTTACCGGTTCCCCGGGGCGTTCTCCGGCCGGTGGAATCCGGCGCGCCAAGGGTCATCACCTCCAGCTTCAGCGCCTCGGCCCTGACCCCGCCCAGAATCTCCGCAGGATTGCGCAGGAACAGGAACTTTATCCCTTCCGCCCCCGCCTGCGCCGTCTCCTCCTCCCCGGCGGGCATTTCCTCCCGGCCGCGGCGGTATACCACCGTGACCGTACCCGCCCCCAGCCTGACGGCGGTGCGCGCCATGTCGACGGCTACATTGCCGCCGCCAATGACGGCCACCCTGCTGCCGATTTGGGGCCTTTCCCCCAGATTAACCGCCCTGAGCAGGGCAATGGCGGTATGCACGCCGGCCAGATCGTCCCCCGGGCAGCCCACCACCGTGCCGGCGCCGGCGCCTATGCCCAGATAGAATGCCTCGTAACCCTGGGCACGAAGCTGATCCAGGCTCACATCCCTGCCGATTTCCACGCCTGTCTTAAAGGTCACGCCCATTTGTCGCAATACCTCAATTTCCGCGTTCACCACGTCCTTTTCAAGCCGGAAACCCGGAATGCCCAGGGTCAGCATGCCGCCGGGCACCGGCGCTTTTTCGAACACGGTGACGGGATACCCCCGGGTGGCCAGATAATAGGCGCAGCTCAGGCCCGCAGGCCCCGATCCGATGACCGCAATCTTATTGGGATAGGGCCTTCCGGTCTGGTTCACCATCGGAGGGACAAAGCGCGCCGCCTCCCGCAGCTCCTGCTCGGCAATGAATTTCTTAATCTCGTCAATGGCGACCGGATCGTCAATGCCGCCGCGGGTGCAGGCATCCTCGCACCTCCGGTTGCAGATCCGCCCGCAAACCGCCGGGAAGGGGTTATAGGCCTTGATCAGCGCCAGGGCATCCCGATACCGGCCCTGGGCGGCCAGCTTGATATAGCCCTGAACAGGCACATGGGCGGGGCACTCGGCCTTGCAGGGCGCGGTGCCGTCGCCGACCACCTCGGCGCGGTCGGTTCTGTAGTCCTCGTTGTAATCCTTGCGGCCCCAGAACTTTTCGGAAGGACGGCTGTCCGGCGCTTCTTCCGCCTCGGGAGTTACGGAGCAGAGCTTCCTTCCCAGCTTTACCGCATTCATCTGGCAGGCTTCCACGCATTGGCCGCAGGCCACGCATCTGTCCTTATCCACCCGCGCCACGTAATTTGAACGGATTCCGTCAGGGGTACGGAAATACCTGGCTATCCGCAGGCTGTAGCAGGAACAGCCGCAGCAGTTGCAGATGGCTATGGTCTCCTCGAAACCGTCGGTCTGATTGATCTCGTGTATCAGCCCGTTTTCCTCCGCCCGGCGCAGAATGTCATAGGCCTCCTCCTTGGAAACGAGGCGGTGGGAGCCGATTTCCGCAAAGTTCAGGGCGCTGTCGTTCAGGTACATGCACATATCTTCCTCAAGATGGCCGCAGCCCTCCCCCATGAGCCGGCGGGATCGGCGACAGGAACATGGCCCCACGGAAATGGCCTTGGCCTTTTCGATCAAGGTGGAAATCTCATCGTAAGACGCTGCCCGGGAATCGTTTTTTATAGCCTGCTCCACAGGGATGACCCGCATGAAGGACATGCCGTTTTCCAGATTCGGAGCCAGCGGCGCCGTCCGCTTCCGTGTATATTCCTCGAAGCACTCCCCGATCACGGGAAACCGGTCGCATTGCTCCCGGTTGGTAAGCATGCCCTCCATAATGCCCGGAACCCAGATGGGATAGTAGTAGCCTTTCACTCCGTCAACCGTTTTCGCCCGCACGATGCCGGCCTCCCGCAGTTTTCTGATTTGCTCCGCCGTATCGTCTTCGGACGCGCCGGCGCGCTTCGCGATCTCAGAAACGCTGCGCGGAGTATTCAGCTTCATGTGCATACAGATATTGCACATCTCATCGGTCACAACCGGCTCCAAAATCCTGTATTCGCAGTCGTCGTATGTAATGCCGGTATAGGTCAGGCTCTCCAGACTGATCTTGGTTGCCAGCTTCAGAATATTTTTTCTGCGGACCATAGCGTTGCGTCCTCCCATCACCATATTTAATTCCGGCTTGCCTCACGGCAAACTGGACACTTTGCACAATACATCGGTGAGCATTATTTAATATTTTGTTCACGTTAAAGTCAAGCGCATTCGTTAAAAAAGTATCTATTCTCTGTTTTGCAAAAAAGCCAATTTCATTTTCTGTGGATAATGCGGGAATCCACCTTTTGGAAACCCGGGCGCAGTCCTGCGCGCGCCGCCCCTTTCTCTTTTAGGCTTGAATCCGCCCGAAGTATGTAATAGAATAAGCTGGATAAGGAGACGCGACTATGGATGAAGCAAGACTTGCCGTTGCAAGCAACCTGATCAGGCTGCGTACCGACGCAGGCATGACCCAGGCCGAACTGGGGGAAAAGCTGAACTATTCGGACAAAACCATATCGAAGTGGGAACGTGCGGAAGCGATTCCGGACGCTTTTGTCCTCAAGCAGATCGGCGAGCTGTTCCATGTTTCCGTTGATTTTCTTCTGCGCACACACGATCAGTGGGAAATGCCGGAAGGCGAGCTGCAGACCGGCGGCTATAAATACAGCAGTGCCGCCATCACTATGGTATCCATTACCAGCATCTGGACTCTGGCGGTTCTGGCCTTTGCCGTTTTCTGGATCCTGGGCTCCATATACTGGCATATCTTTGCCTATGCGGTTCCCGTATCCCTGATCACGCTTCTGGTGCTCAACTCAGTATTCAACGAGGGAAAACATAACTATTATATCGTCTCCGCGCTGGTGCTCAGCGTCGTGGCGATAACCTACATCAGCCTGATCAAATTTCAGCCGTGGCAGCTGTTTCTTGTGGTAATTCCGGCGGAATTGCTGGTATTTCTGTGTTTTAAAATACGAAAAAGGAAAAAAGAACCATAATCTACGAATCGTAGAGTTGTCTGACTGGGGGAGTAGAGCGCATAAATGGACGTTCTACTCCCCCGTCTTTTTTCGAGAGCCGCAAAAAGCGCTTAAACTATTGAGCCTGCCGACTCCTTCGGGTAAACTATGAATGAGCGAAACTTGACCGGCTGCAAATATATCACGCAAGGAGGACACTATGGGCAACTATGTACTGAGCTGCTGCTCCACCGCCGATTTGTCAAAATCGCATTTTGAGGAAAGGAACATCTCATACATCTGCTTCCATTATAGCCTGAACGGAACCGAACATTATGACGATCTGGGCGAGACGATCCCCTTCGACCAATTCTACAAAGCCATGACCGAGGGCGCTCATACCCAAACGTCACAGGTCAACATCTCGGAATACCTTGATTACTTTTCTGCCATTCTTGCCCGGGGGGAGGATATTCTTCATGTCTGCCTGTCATCCGGCATTTCAGGAACCTGCAA
>DIRC01000033.1:15126-38185 GCA_002427465.1 Clostridiales bacterium UBA5446
CGCTGGCCGACCTGCGGGACGGCGGCATGGACATCGACGGCCTGCATGAATGGGTCAATGCCAACAAGCTCCGCCTGCACCATTGGTTCTTCTCAACGGATCTTACCTTCTATGTGAAAGGCGGCCGGATATCGAAAGCCGCCGGCATTTTCGGAAGCATGCTGGACATTTGCCCCCTGCTCAATATGGATCACCTTGGAAGGCTCGTCCCGCGGGCAAAAATCCGCACCAAGAAACGGGTCATCCACGAAATTGTCAACCGAATGGAAGCCCATGCCGAGAACGGCCGGAATTATTCCGGAAAGTGCTTCATTTCCCACTCGGCATGCTTTGAGACTGCCCGCGCCGTGGCGGACCTGGTTGAGGAACGCTTCGATGCTCTGAACGGCAGAGTCCTGATAAACAACGTAGGAACCACAATCGGAAGCCACACCGGCCCCGGTACCGTCGCCCTTTTCTTCTGGGGCTCGGAGAGGATTGACTGATGTACAGAATTTATACCGATTCCTCCGCCAACCTCCCGGAGGATTTAATTCGGAAATACGATTTAGGGGTTATCCCGTTTCATTATACCATTGACGGCGTCGAGCATCCGGCATACGGCGACGGCGGCGGCTTCGACGGCAGGACATTCTACGACGCCATGCGGAACGGCGCCGACGTTTACACCTCCATGATCAATACCGACGCCTTTTGCAGCGCGTTTGAAAAAAGCCTTTCCGCAGGTGTGGACGTCCTTTATATCGGGATGTCCAGCGGAATCAGCGGGGCATACCACGCCAGCCTCATCGCAGAAAGAGAACTGCGGGAAAAATACCCCGAACGAAAGATGGCCATGATCGACACCCGGGCCGCATCCCTTGGCGAAGGCCTGCCGGTGCTTCATGCCGCGCGGCTTAAAAAAGCCGGCGCTTCTTTCGAGGAGGCCGCCGATGGCGCGCGCGGCAACAGCGCGCTGATCTGCCAGTATTTCACTGTCGAAGATTTGATTTACTTAAAAAAAGGCGGACGGATATCCGGCGCCGCCGCATTCGTCGGAAATATCTTGCAGATTAAGCCGATCCTGAAGGGGGACGAGAACGGCAAGATCGTCCTGCACCGGAAAGAGCGCGGCCGGAAACGGGCGCTGGAGACCCTGGCGGAAAAATATCGGGCCCTGGTCTCCGATCATAATCTGCCCGCGGGAATCGCCCACGCAGACAACGAGGCGGATGCGGAAAGCCTCGCCGGGAGACTCCGGGAACTGGGCCTTAAGGGCGAAATCCTCACCGTCTGCTACGAGCCTGTGACGGGTTCCCACGTGGGTCCCGGCACAATCGCCCTTTTCTTCTATGGAATCCACAGATAACAATACGCAAAAAACCCGGGATGCCGCTGTGCGGTATCCCGGGTTTTCCATTTCGTTAATCAGGTGTGGCTGTACATCCTGACACCGTCTTCAAGTGCAAGCTTCGCCCTGCCTGCTTCCACAAGGTATTCCAAATGCGCAACGGCCTCGCCCACCGCGAACCACTTCTGCCCTATGGGGAATTCCTCCCAGGACGCCCGTATCTTCCACGTCATTTTCGACGCCACCTGGTAAGGGGTCATGCCTGCGCCTTCCGCTACGATGCGTTCCGCTTCTGCAAGCCTCTCGATGTGATGAGTCTTGATCTCGCCTATCCGCCTACCGACAGTGGTCTCGCCTCCCCTGTGGGCAGGCAGCGGAAGATCAATGTCATATTCCAGGATTTTATCCAGGCTCTCCAGATAGCGCTTGAGCGGGTTTTTTAAGGTAGGCCATTCGGTGATGTTCGGCGTAATATCAAACAAAACATGGTCGCCGAGGATCATGACCTTATCCGTCTGTGAATACAGGCAAAGATGTCCCGGCGTGTGCCCCGGCGTACTGACGACCTCCAGCACCCGGTCTCCGCAGGTCAGCTTGTCCCCTCCGGCGACAAACACATAATCCTTATAAGGCAGGCTGCGGTACTTTTCCGCGGGGCTTTCCCCTGCATGTTTGATATCCTCCCGTGAAAAACCATTTTTCAGATGCCTTTCGGGGTTTATACGCTCTACCATGAGCAACCTGCCGTCTTCTTCACTGATATACACGCTGCCGCCGCATATCAGCTCCGGCGCCAGGCCCGAATGATCGGAATGCGCATGCGTGAGAAAAATATCCGCCCGCGCCATGGAGCCTCCGGCCTCCTCTATGCCTTCCAGGATCGCCTTTCTGCAAGCTTCGGTCCGAAATCCCGTATCGACCAGAAGATCCCGATCCTTTCCTTTTATATAATAAGCATTTAAGTTTTTCAGCGGGTTTCCCTGAAGTGGAACATAGATGCTGAATATCCCGTCCGAAACCTGTTTTACCATATGAAATCCCTCTTACAAAAATAGTAATATTTTTATATAGTATACTGTTTTTCCACACGGGTCAACAACTTTCCCGGATTTACGTCTGAATGGGGCGGCGCGATTTACGTCTGATGTGTTGAAGCTGCTGTCAACCTGTACAAAGGTAATTGGCCTTCCGTCCGCTACTAAATCTGATTATTCTGGCAGAATTGTCGGCAATTGTGCGGATATCCATTGACGTAAGCACTAGGCGGGCTATAATATTGGCGTAAGGTTCAGTGGGGATACGCATTCGAAAGGAGCAAATGAAATGTCAATGAAATATGAAAGCGCATATTTTTGCGGCTATTCCAAGCTGCCGTCCAATATCACCACCTCCGAGGTATACGTGATGTTGACACTGGGCCTGAAGATAGAACTGGAAACCGGCGCTATTCAGGATGTTTCCGTCACCCTGTTGTCTCCCCTTGCGCTGTCCATAGTGAAAAGCTATTTTATCGGGCGACATGTAGTGGATGATCATGACGCCATCGTGGAGGAGATTACCTATCGCCATCAGGGCAACGCCGCCAAGTCCATCATTAAGGCTTACAGCGATATCCGGCGCTCTTATCAGGTTTATATGGAAAAAAACGGGCCGTTCCTTCGAGGCGAACTGAAAGCATAGGCCGCGGGATTTTGGGATAATGCCAACAAAAATCATGACGGAAAACAGTGAGTATGTACAAATCCGTCAAAAATGCCTTGACATTCCCGAGGCATCATGGTATTTTTGCGTCAATAAGGAACTGGTTTTTATAAAACTGAATATTCAAGTTGTTTGACCGTCGGCGTCTCCCCTTCAGGAGGCGAAAAAGACTTTCAAAGCCAACTGCATGATTATGCGGTTGGCTTTTTTTCTTTTTCGGGAGATATAAAGAACGCGGCGCCATGGCGGACACCGGATAAACGGCTGTAAAGACCGGTTCCAATTATGGAGAATGGAGATAGTGGTTATGAGCAAGCAAAAAAGCAGACTCGTTGCCTCAGCGATCCTGACGGTGTTGTGTGCCCTGATGGCGTTTCTGCCCTTCACCGGTCTGGAGGCCCCCGGCAAAGGCGTGATGATCCTTTTTCTTTGGTGCATTCTGATGTGGATTATCAGGCCGATTCCAGAATACTTGATCGGCGTTCTCGGCGCGGCTGTCATGGCGATATTTTTTAATCAGGGGGCCACTGTGGTCTCGGGCTTCGGTAATACCGGATGGTGGCTGTGTCTCTGGGCCGGCTTCATCGGGGCTTCAATCCAGCATACCGGCCTTGGCGAACGGATCGCCTATTGGATCGTCACCAAGATGGGCAAAACCGAACTCATGGCAAACTACGCCACAAACATCGCGAACACCGTCCTGTCCCTGATGATCCCCTCCAATACCGCCAGAGGCGCAGTCGTAAGCCCCATCTGCGACAGCATCTGCGAGGGCCTGGGCTACAAACGCGGCGAGCATAAGGGCGATGCGGCAATTATGCTGTCGAACCTCTATACCAACACCACCAACACCTGGCTCTTCTACACCGCCGTGGGCGCCAATGCCATCGGCATGGCCATCGTCACGGAAGTGACCGGCCAGAGCATCTCCTGGATGGGCTGGCTGGCCGCCACATTTATTCCCGCCACCCTCATTCTGGCTTTCATCCCCTGGTTCTGCAACAAAATGTTCGGCACGCCGAAGGCTGAGCGCAAGCCCGTAAATATCACCTTCGCCAGGGAGAAGCTGGCCGCCATGGGCCCACTGTCCATAAACGAGAAAAAAGCCGCCTTCTACTTCCTGCTGACCATCCTTGCCTTCTGCACACAGACCTGGCATAACGTATCCCCCAACTTTGTGGTATTCGTCTCCGTATTCCTCCTGCTTTGCCCCGGTATCGGCGTATGCAGCTTTAAGGATATCAACAACATGATCGCATGGCCCGCGTTCCTGCAGCTGGGCTTTGCCATGTCCCTGGCAAGCTGCGCCAGCAAGGTAAACGGCTTCCAGTGGATCGTGGATTTGGTCTTCACCAACAACCCCGCCTTTATGAGTATGAACATCAACACCTTCCTCATCATCTGGCTGTCCTTCGTGGTTGTCCTGCACATCATCTTCGCCGGGATGAACGCCATGGTGGCGGTTATCGTTCCCGTCAGCATGACCATGGCGGCCGCTCTGGGCTTCGACGCGTATACCATGGGCCTGCTGACCGTCATGGCCATCTCGGCCGGCGCCTTCTTCCTGCCATTCAACAGCGCTCCCAACCTGATTTTCTACGGCGCCGACCGTTTCTCCGTCCCCCAGCAGCTTAAGGGCGCATTCCCAATCGCCGCCCTCATCATTCTGGGCCTGATCTTCTCCGTAAAGATTTGGTTTCCTATCATCGGAATCCTGTAAGCCGATCCCCAAAGGATGACCGCATTTACGGCGGCGGCCGTTTTATCCCCGGTACAGGCCCTTTCCAAACGGCCCTCGCCGGTTCATATCGCAATATACAGCACTACATATTTTGAAAGGACCCTAGTGTCGAATGAAAACTAAGAAACTGTCATTTTGCGGGAGCAGCCTTATGCAGGGGAATGAAGCCGGCGCAATGGGCGCGCTGGCCGCGGACTGCAAATTTTTCGCCGGCTACCCCATCACGCCGGCTTCGGAGATTCCCGAAATCCTATCCTCC
This sequence comes from Clostridiales bacterium UBA5446, assembly GCA_002427465.1. Taxonomy (GTDB): domain Bacteria; phylum Bacillota; class Clostridia; order Oscillospirales; family Oscillospiraceae; genus Scatomorpha. Next base: position 20,158 of record DIRC01000033.1, read on the forward strand.
AAAATGTTCGCCGAAAACGGTATCTTCATGCAGATGGAAGACGAGCTGGCCTCAATCTGCGCCTGCATAGGCGCCAGTTGGGGCGGGAGCCGCGCCATGACCGCAACCTCCGGCCCGGGATTTTCCCTGATGCAGGAAGCCCTCGGCTACGCCGTCGTGGCCGAGACCCCCATTGTCATCATGGACGTTATGCGCGGCGGCCCTTCCACCGGCCAGCCCACTTCTTCGTCCCAGCAGGACGTCATGCAGTCCCGCTACGGCAGCCACGGCGACTATGAGATCATCGCCCTGACGCCGTCGTCCGCTCAGGAGGCCTTCGACTTCACTGTTCGGGCATTCAATCTGGCCGACAAGTACCGTGTTCCCGTCATCGTCCTCTCCGACGAGGTTGTGGGGCATACCCGGGAAAAGGTCACCATCCCCGATACCGTGGAACTCTTCGATGAGAAATACCGGGGTCTCTGCAAAGAGTATTATAAGCCGGATGAAAAAAACATCCCTCCCCGTATCCGTTTCTTCGAGGAGCACAGCGTTCTTGTGGACGGTCAGCTTCACGACGAGCGGGGCGTCCGCGCCGGACACGACCCGGTTAAGTCCGCCCGGGCCGTCGAGCACTATTGCCGCAAAATTCTCGATAATATCGAGGATATCACTTCCGTCGACAGGTATTTCCTGGACGACGCCGACATCGTCCTCGTCGCCTACGGCTCCGTCAGCCGCTCCGCCCTCAGCGCGGTGAATAAGGCCAGGGCCAACGGCATCAAGGCCGGGCTGCTTAAAATAAACACCGTTTGGCCCTGCCCGGTGAAGGAGATAAAGGCGGCGTGTGAAAACGCCCGGCGCGTGATCGTGCCGGAAATGAATATCGGCCAATATGTAAAAGAGGTGCAGAGGATAGCCGGATTTGACAAGATTGAGCCGCTGCCCTCCCTTGGCGGTGTCCTGCACACGCCCAAAATGATCTTCGAAAAGATTGCCGAGGTGAACTAACATGAACAGCATAGCAGAAAAATTTATCCGCAAGGAAACCCTCCCCTTCATTTTCTGTCCCGGATGCGGACACGGCATCGTTGTAAACAGCTTTATCCGGGCAATAGACGAGCTGGGCGTACAGAAAAACGAAATGGCCTGCGTGGGCGGCATCGGCTGCTCATCCTGGGCGCCGGTATATCTTGACTTTGACTGCCTGCACTGCCTGCACGGCAGGGCTATCCCCCACGCCGAGGGGCTGAAGGCCGTGAACCCGGACAAACAAATCGTAGTGTTCAGCGGCGACGGAGACTGCCTCGGCATCGGCGGCAATCACCTTATCCATGCGGCTAAAAGGAACATCGACCTGACGGTCCTCATGATGAGCAACTACATATACGGCATGACCGGCGGCCAAAAGGCCCCCACTACTCCCTATCAGGCCACAACCAAAACCAGCCCTCTGGGAAACGAGGAGCACCCCTTTGATGTTCAGAGCGTTGTCGTGGGTTCCGGCGCCACCTTTTATGCCCGCTGCTGCGCCACCCACCCCATTCAGATGAAGGAAGCCATCAAAGCCGGCCTCCGGCATAAGGGCTTTTCCTTCATCGAGATCCTTTCCCCCTGCCCGACCACGGCCGGACGCAATATCTTCAACTTCAAAAGTCCCCAGGAAACCATGGACTGGTATCGCAGCCAGGTCTACCTGCTCGGGAAGGATGCAAAGCCAGACCCCGCCGAGACCCGGATTCCCCTGGGTATCCTCCATGTGGATGAGAGCCGGGATGAGCTTACCGACGTCCAGCGTCAGAAAAAGGAGGCTGCACAAAAGTGAAAATTACCATTGACAGCGTTTACTGCAAGGGCTGCCTTCTCTGCGTGGGCGTCTGCAAGAAGGGCGTTCTGGCCCTGGGCGCCGAAAGAAGCAAGGGCGGATACCTGATGCCCTACGCCAAGGAACCGGACAATTGCATCGCATGCAAGCTCTGTGAGATCACCTGCCCGGATGTTTGCATTGAAGTCACCAAGGACTAGGAGGGAAAGAGATATGCGCAAAGATATCAGAATCGGCGGCGCCGGCGGGCAGGGCGTGATTATGCTGTCCGTATTGCTGGCAAACGCTTACGGCATCCATCTGGGGATGGAAGCTGTTCAGACCCAGAGCTATGGCCCGGCCGCCCGCGGCGGCTCCTGCAAGGCGGAGGTCGTCGTGTCGGACGCCCCCATTGATTACGTCAAGGCAGACGACGTGGACGTCTTGGTGGCTTTTAACCAGGTGTCCTTTCAGAAATACTCACAGGATGTGAAAAAGGATACCCTGATTTTTGTGGACAGCACACTGCTGACCCCGGAGGATACCATTGGATTCAGCAACGTTATGGCCATCCCCGCTACGGATTATGCCGAAAAACATTTTGCCCCCGTGGTGGCCAACATCATTATGTTCGGCTTCATGACCGCCAAAATGGAGAGCCTCACACTGGAAGCCGCTCAGAAAGCCCTTAAAGACACTCTGCCCGGGAAGGCCCTGGATATGAACATGAAGGCCCTGGAATTCGGCTACCGGAAAGGTATGGAATAGGCGATGGATTTCTACGAAATCGAGGGCAAAACTCAGTATAAGCGTTTTGGCATCCCAACGGACGTGGGTGCGCTGTATACCGATGACATGGATCTGGCCGCCGTGGAATACCCCTGCGTCGTGAAAGCTCAGGTTCTTGCGGGGCACCGAGGGCAGGCCGGGGGCGTAAAAATCGCACGTACGCCCGAACAACTGGCGGATTACGCCCGGACAATCTCCGGCCTTGTTATCAGCGGCAGGCCCGTTCAGGCCATACTGATCGCGCCCATGGTTCACATCACCCGAGAATTTTATATGGGCATAACCCTGGACAGGGTAGCTAGGCAGGCCGTCATGCTTTTCACCGCCTTCGGCGGCATGGACATCGAGGAGCTGGCGGCAACAAGCCCGGAAAAGCTGATCCGGCTGGATTGTACCAGCGGCTTCGATGCGGCGGCGTTCGCCCGGGCCGCCTCCGTATTTGGTCTGGACGACGCCATCATGTCTCAGCTTTTGGACATTGGCTCGAAACTGACGACCATGTACTTTGAGCTGGACGCCACCACAGCTGAAATTAATCCCCTTGTCGTGAACGAAAAGGGCATATTGACCGCCATCGACTCCAAGCTGGTGATAGACGACAACGCCCTTTACCGTCAGGGGGACTACACGCTTATCCCCCGAAAGGCCATAAAAAGCGAGGATATCTCCGCCCGGGAGGCGGAATCCGCCGGGCTGTCCTATGTGGAACTGGACCCCGACGGCGACGTGGGCCTCATGGCAGGCGGCGCCGGACTGGGCATGCTCACAGTGGATACCATTGGCTACTATGGCGGAAAGCCCCACAATTTTCTTGACCTGGGCGGCGGCGTTACCGCGGAAAAGACCTACGCCGCAATGGAGCTTCTGCTGAAGAACCCCAGTATCAAATCTATTCTCGTGAATATTTTCGGCGGCATTAATAATTGTGACATCATGTCCCAGGGAATCGTCGCCGCCATGCGCGACTTCGGCTGCGGCAAGCGCGTTGTGGTAAAAAGCCGCGGACACGGTCAGGAAGAGGGCTGGAAGCGTTTTGAACAGGCCGGCTGCCTTCAGGTAAAATACGGTTCCACCGATGACGCGGTAAAGCTGCTGCTGGGTAAGGAAGGTGCAAAATGAGTATTCTGGCAGATGAAAATACCCGGATTCTTGTCCAGGGCATCACCGGCAAGCAGGGCCGCTTCCATACGGCAAAGCTTCTGGAGAGCGGCGCCAGTGTCGTGGCCGGGGTCAGCCCCGGCAAAAGCGGCGAGGGTGTGGAGGGCATTCCGGTATACGGCTCCTCGGCCGAAGCACTGGCGCGCAAGCCGGAGATTAACGCCAGCCTGATTCTGGTCCCGCCGAAATTTGTGCTGTCCTCAGGGATGGAGGCTGTGGAGGCCCGCATCCCCCTGGTGGTCATCATCACAGAATTCACCCCCGTGAAGGATGTGCTGCATATCGTGACCGCCGCCAAAAAAGCCGGAGTCCAGGTTGTCGGCCCAAACACCATCGGCGTCATCTCACCCGGCAAATCCAAAGTAGGCGTGATGCCGTCCTTTATTTACAAGCCGGGACGCATCGGCATCATTTCCCGCAGCGGAACCCTGACCCACGAAATCTCCTCCAATCTGAGCTACCGGGGCTATGGCCAGTCCACATGCGTCGGCATAGGCGGCGACCCGATCATCGGCATGAACCACGCAGAGGCCCTTGAGCGCTTCTCCGGCGACGATGACACGGATATGGTGATCCTCATCGGGGAAATTGGCGGCTCCAGCGAGGAAATGGCGGCCGAGTACATCCGCCGAACCCGATTCAGTAAGCCGGTGGCGGCGATCATTGCCGGCTCCAGCGCGCCTCCGGGAAAGACGATGGGCCACGCGGGCGCTATCGTTTCCGGAAACAGCGGCACGGCAAAGTCAAAAATAGACGCCCTGAAATCCGCCGGTGTGTTCGTGGGCGAGACCATGGATCAGGTCATAGATTTTGTGAAGGCCTGCGACAAAAAGCTGGGCGGCAGGCTTATGACGGCAGAACCGGTATCCGACTGACGGAAGATAAAAAAACGGAAGGAGAGAATGAAATGAACGACAGAAAAAAAATCCTGTACTGCGAGACTGTGCCTGAAGGCTTTCAGCAGCTTGTTGCAGATTTGTGCCCTTCAGAATTTGACCTTCGTTTCCTGTTTCCAAAAGGTGATTTTCCCAAGGGGGAAATTGAGGATGCAGATTATATCCTGTCCTCCATCTATAAAATCGACAAAGCGGTAATCGACCGGGCGAAAAATGTGAAGCTGATCCACTGTCCGGCCACCGGCATAAACCACATCGATCTCCAGTACGCCAGGGAGAAGGGCATCTATGTCTGCAACTCCGCCGGCCTGAACGCTTCCACCACGGCAGAAATGACCATCGCCCTTATCCTGTGCTGCCTGCGCAGGATCTGCCTGGTTGACGGCCGCGTCAAAAAGGGCGAGTGGCATTCCTGGACCTGGCGGCACGACAGCTATGAGCTGCTGGGCAAGACCGTTGGCATCATCGGCGGCGGCGCCGTGGGCCGCGAGGTCATGCAGCGGCTGAAAGGCTGGGGCGTAAAAATTGTATACAGCGACCCCTATCGTATGCCCGAGGAGCTGGAAAAAGCTCTGGACGCCGCCTATGTGGATCAGGACACTCTTCTGAGGCAGTCGGATATCGTTTGCCTGCACTGCCCCCTTCTGCCCAGCACCCGGGGCATGATCGGCAGGGAACAGTTCAAAATAATGAAAAAGAATGCCATCATTGTCAACGAAGCACGTGGCGCCGTTATTGACAATGATGCGCTGACGGAGGCTCTCCAAAACGATGAAATCTGGGGCGCCGCAATTGATTGCTGGGAGCATGAGCCCCTGGACCCCAGCGACCCCCTGGTCAGAATGGACAAAGTTATCACCACCTCCCATCTGGGCGCGGTGGCCCGCGAATGCGCGGAGAGGTGCTTTGCGCTGGCTTTTGAAAATATTAGAGCAATGGAAACGGGCGGGAAGCCCCGGAACATTGTCAATGGCCTATAAAAACACGGCGGGAAAAGGCGGCCCCGTCCCAACTGCATCTGCGGCTATCCCCCCGCCCGGAATGGTGGTGCAGACGGCATGAAAAAACTGACCAGGCTGATTAACCTCATTCTCGGCCCCGCGCTGTTTGCGGCGGTATCCCTGCTGCTTCCGAAGCAGATTTTCACTACTCCGGAAGCCCGCATAGCCGTCGCGAGCATCACATGGATCGGATACTGGTGGATAACCCTGCCGGTGGACTTTGCCGTAACCGCATTGCTGCCCCTGGCCATAAACGCCTTTTTCCTGGTGGCGGACATGGGCTCGGTGCTTTCCCAATACGCAAGCGAAACCATTGTATTGCTTTTCGGCGCGTCTGTCCTTTCCGTTTCATGGGAGGAAACCGGGCTGGATAAGCGGATCGCCCTGACGTTTCTGAATCTTGTAGGCAATCGCCTGCCGGCCCAGCTTGTCTTTTGGTTCCTGCTTTCCACCTTCATGTCCAGCATACTGCCTAATGCCGTGGTCGTTGCAATTCTGATCCCGATCGCGGTGTCCATGCTCCGCTATGCCGGGGAGGGCGATATTCCGAACAGCAGCGTCGGCTCGCTGGTTCTCATTATCATCGCATGGGGCGCTGGCCTGGGCGGACTGGCGACCCCCCTTGGCGGCGCAATGAACCTTGTAGTGGTCTCCTATCTGGAACAGGTCACCGGCGCCGAGTACATTTACATCAATTGGGTAATCCGCTTTCTGCCGATCATGGCGGTGCTGATCCTCACCAATCTGATCTATATTCTGCTGATTATGCCCAAGCAGCGTACGCTGTCCGGCTCCGGTGAGTTTGCGGCGCAAATGAAGGCCGGGATGCTTAAAATGAATCGCGATGAGATTATCTGCCTGGCCCTGTTCTGCATTGCCACCGTCGCCGCCTTCACCCGTCAGCTTTACGCGCCCCATCTTCCCGGGCTCAAGCCCGCATACGTCTATATCGTCTGCGCCATCCTCAGCTTCCTGATCAAAAAGTCGGACGGCACGCAGGTTATGCGCTGGTCCCGGGTTCAGGGCAAGATCTCCTGGGAACTGCTTCTGCTGTTTGCCGGTGGCCTGGCTGTTGGGAAAATGCTCACGGGAAGCGGCGCTGACTCCATGCTGGCTGCGGCCATTCAGAACAGCGGCATAAACAATACTTTTCTCCTGGTCTTTGTCATTGTGGCATTCACCCTGGTCCTCTCCGATGTTACCAGCAATACGGCCACCGCCGCGATCTCCATGCCGATTGTCCTGAGTATGACCAAGGCGCTGAACCTGAATCCGATTCCTTATATCTACGTGGCAACCATAGGCGTGAACCTTTCATACAGCCTGCCCACATCGATCCGAGCCGTGCCGATCGGTTACGGCGTGCCTCCAAAACTGATGCTGAAGCGCGGCGCCATCCTCTCAGTTTTCGTCATTATATTGATGACGGCGCTGGGGTATCTGCTGATCGAGTATTGGCCGGCTTTCAGCACGGCTTAATCCTTTCCCATACCCGTCTGTTAATTTATGCCGTCTCATGTCTTGCATTTCTCCGCAAAGGCGCAGCACGGCCGAAACGGCCTCCGTGCTCTCCGCCACGCACACCGCCTCCGGCTTCACGGATACTCCGCCCGGCAGCCTATTATGTCCGTAGTCTCAGCTGATCCTCTCACCGGTTAGAACGTTCGATTTGCCGATTGCCCGCCCCAGCGCGTCTATAATTTTTTTCGATTCCGTTATGCATTAAATCGTTCCTCCGAATTATGCCCTTGCCTTCTTGACTTCCTCAATAAATGCCGGGACAACCTTAAACATGTCGCCCACGACTCCGTAGTCGGCAATTTCAAATATCGGAGCGTTGGCATCCCTGTTGATGGCTACAATGACATCTGAATCGCTCATGCCGCAGACATGCTGCAAGGCACCGGAGATGCCGCAGGCGATATACAGCTTCGGCGCAACGCTTTTGCCCGTCTGGCCAATCAGGCTGCTGCTGGGAATCCACCCTTCATCAGTCGCGGCACGCGATGCGGCAACCACGCCCCCAAGAACGTCCGCCAGCTCCCGAAGGAGAACGAAGCCTCCCTCTCCGCCTGTACCGCGGCCGCCTGAGACAATAATTTCCGCATCCTCCAGGTTGGCCCTGGCCGATTTATTATTGATGACCTCCAGAATAACCGTGCGAATTGAATCTGCCTGAACATGGTACTTCTCACGAATGCGCTCGGCGGCTCGATTCTCTGAGGGGGCGCTTTTTTTGAAGGTATTGAGGCGAACGGAGGCTATCTGCGGCCTGCTGCCCGGGCATATGCACGAAACGATCATAGAACCGCTGGAAATCGGGCGCATACAAACGAGGTTCCCCGTCTCCTCCTCGACCTCAAAACCGATGCAATCGGCGACTATTCCCGTGTCAAACCGGCTGGCAATTCGCGGCGCGAGATCACGCCCGTTCGCCGTTGCTCCGATTAAAATGGTTTCGGGACGGTACTTCTCTACAAGATAACCCAAAGCGCCGCTGTAGGCGTCCGTTGTATACCGGGCGTATTCCTCGCCGCCGATGGTTATAATCTTATCCGCACCGCACTCCGCGCAGGCCTTTTCGGCAGCTTCATTATTGCCTCCAATAATAACAGCTGTAAGCGCGCCGCCCTGCTTGCCGGCCAGTTCTTTCCCGGGATTCAGCAGATCGAGTCCCGAAACAGGAGAACCGTCCTCTCCGGTCTCAACAAAAACCCATAAATCCTTGGACTTTGCATACATATCTCTTCCCTCCGTCTCAAATGATATTTGCGCGGCTGAGTTTTTTGAAAAGCTCAGCCGCGGATTCTTCCGGAGTCTCCTCGTTGATCATTAGAGCTCCGCTCTTTTTTTCCGGGACAAGAGTATGCTTTATTTTGACTTTTGATCCGGCCGGACCGACCCTGTTCTTGTCGATAGAGGGGATATCGTTGGCAGAAAGGACAGGGATAACCGCCTTGTTGGCCGCCAACTTCCTTTTTATGGTCGAAAAGCGCGGCTCCCATTCCGGCTTTGCAAATGTCAATATGCAGGGCACGCTGACCGAAACACGTTCGATGCCGCCTTTGACTTCCTTTTCTGCGATCATACGGCCGTCGGCAGCGGAGACGCCGACGCAGCAGGTAACCTGCGGATAACCGAGCTTTTCAGCGACTCCGGGACCAACCTGTGCGGTTTCCCCATCGATGGCCTGCTTCCCGAAAAAAATTGCGTCAATGCGCCCTTCGAGGTCTTCGATTTTTTTGATTGCCTCGGCGATAATATAGCTCGTCGCCATTGCGTCGGAGCCGGAAAAAGCCGGATCGGTGATAAGGTATGCCTTATCCGCCGACACGGAGAGGCTGTGTTTGACAACATCTCTGGCCTGTTCCGGGCCTACGGTCATAACAACGATCTGAACGGAGGAATCGGAATCCTTGATCCTGGCGGCAGCCTCGAGCGCATAGCGGTCAAAGTCGCTCATGACGCATTGGACCCCGTCCCTGATAACGGTGTTGGTAGCCGGATCAATTTTAATCGTGTCATTCTCCGTGTCGGGAACTTGCTTGACACATACTAATATGTTCATTTTCTGGCCTCCTAATTTAAACTTGATTATTTATTTGAATTATGCTAATATGGAGGTAGTGTTTGTTAAATTTTTTTCTAATTTAAATCTCTATTGTCAGTAATTTTTTTATTAATAGATGTAATTTGTGAAATATGCATAAATTACTCTTTGCGACATATACAAATATACAATATAAATATACAATATAAAATTTTATTCTGTTTTTTTGTAAGAAGGTGCGTTGATTGTGGATGTGCTGCAAATCAAATACTTCCTTTCTTTGGTAGAGAATCGGAACTTCAGTGTAGCTGCCGAGGAATGCAACGTCGCACAGTCCACAATCTCAAAACAGATTGCCGCACTGGAAAATGAACTGGGAACGCTTCTGTTCATCAGAAGCGGCCGCGAAATAAAGCTGTCTGAAACCGGACATGTATTTCTTGAGTATGCCGAGCAAATGATGGAAACGCATTATAACGCTGTTCAGGCCGTAAAATTCAAGAAAACTGAAATCAGCCAAAGCATTGTTGTGGGTACATATTGTCTCATGCAAAAATACAATATCGCCAGCGCCTTCGCCGCTTTTAATGAGAAAAGCGATGAGTGCAAAGTGATCATGCGCTATGCGCCGAGCTGGACGATACGTGATACGCTAGACAGCGGAGCGTGTGATTTTTGCATTATGTATGACGACGGCATAAGCCGCGCCGATTTCGCCGTATATCCGCTGTTTGAAGACAGTCTGGCTCTGGTAGTATCTGATGAGCACGAACTGGCATCGGAGTCCGAAATATCCATATTCGATCTTGACAAAAAACCGATGGCCGCAATGGAAACAAAAACCCAGGTATACAAGATCATCGCCAAAGAGTGCAAAAAGTTTGGGATAAATCCGGAGGTGACGGTCCAAAGCACCTTTCCGGAGCCGCTGCTTTCGATTATACAGACAGAAAACGTCGGATTGCTGTTCCCTTTTGAAGTCCTCCGCCGCGCCAACCTGAACGGCTATAAGATCATTCCCCTGACTGAAAAAATCAGGATACCAATTGTGACTGTCTTCAGCAAAAGCAAAAAAAGCAAGCTTCTGCGGCACGAAAAGATGCTGATTAACTTTCTGAAAGAATACAGTTAATTTCGTTTTCAGTCAGGTTCCATTCAGTTAATATATCGCTTATTAAAAACGTGTAGGCTGTTAAAACAGCCAACACGTTTTTAAATTGCCAAGACATGCCAAGACATTTTAATTCAAGGATAAGCGCTGAAGCGCATCTTAAATCTAAAATAGAAATGCATCAGAGCTATCAGACGCTGAACTTGCCGAGGGTTTCAATGCATTCCTTCATAATGCTCTCGATAGCCTCACGCACGGGAATAACCTTATTTATCAGACCGACTGTTTGGCCGGAGCAGATGGTTCCGCAGTTATCAATGTCGCCGTTCTCAAAGAACATCTCGCAGGCTTTTTTGCCGCTCATATCACCGGCAATATCCGCGAATTCGAGTCCGGCCTTTTCTCTCTCCAGCACGCTTACAGCGACCTTGCTCTTATACGCGCGCGTGGTGTTGACATAGGTGCGCAGAAGCAGTACCGTATCCATCTCCGTGGCGTGCTCCGCCAAATGGTCTTTGACCTTGTCAAGAACCGGGCACTCCTCGGTCAACAGGAAACGCGTTCCCATATACACGCCTTCAGCGCCGAGCATCAGCGCGGCGGCCATCTGCCTGCCCGTACCGATACCGCCGGCGGTTATGACGGGAATATTCAGAGCCTCGACAAAACTGGGAGTAAGCACCATGGTGCCAATGTCGTTTTCACCCGGATGTCCGGCACACTCAAAACCGTCTGCTACAACCATATCGCAGCCGGCGGTCTGTGCTTTAAGCGCGTGCTTTACTATGGTGCACTTATGAATCCAGATGATGCCTGCACCCTTGATCTTCGCTATCATATCTTCCTTGGGAATGCGGCCGGCCGTCTCGATGATTTTCACGTTTTCCTCTATGCATACACGGATATAGCCATCATAATCAGGCACAAAAGACGCCGGAAGAAGCGTTATATTTACTGCAAACGGCTTGTCGGTGATTTCCCGGACCTTCTTAATCTCAGCCCTCAGTTCCTCTGCGGTATAGCAGCTTGAAGACGAAAGAATTCCGAGTCCGCCCACCGCTGAAACGGCGCCGACCAGCTGTGCGCGCGAAATCCACTGCATACAGCCCTGTATAATCGGATATTCAATGCCGAGCATCTCTGTCACTCTTGTTTTTAGCTGAGCTTTCATAAAATTTACCTCCAAATATTGTTCACTCTCACGTATTCCTAATGCTTTGATGCCTGGCAGGGAATCGGCTGAGCCAAATTCCCTGCCATATGTATAATTAGTATGGGAAGAACTTCAGCAAGATCGGATAGGCAATGCATAAGTAGCATATGCAGGTCCATGCGCAGAGAAGAAACCCGTATTTAGCCTGGAAGCTGACGCGTGTCCACCCGGCTCCGGATGCCAGTCCAGCGGCAGGGCAGGCGCTGGGCAGCGCGTATGCGCTGTTGCAGCCCGCGGCAACCAGCAGTGCCACGACGATGGGATTAACGCCGGGAACGGTCAGCGCAAGGGGAACGAGAACGGCATACATCGAAGAGACCAGCGTATTTGATACGAATTGGGTCAGAATGTTGATGAATAGAATCACAATGACTGCAAACATAACCGGACTGACCCCCGCCATAACCGGTGTCATGGTCTGGGTAATCCATGCGGTGACGCCGCAGGTCTCAAGTCCAAAGATAAAGGCGGTGCCCATAACGGCGGTCATCATGAACACGCTTCCCCAGGGTATACGGCGGCAGCAATCACGATAGTCAAGCATCGGTTTATTACCATAGCGAATCATACAGAGAACTGCGCAGGCAACCATCGCAGGTATGCCGGAACCCATAGCGGACATCCATTTCGCAACGCCCTTCAGCGCCGGAACGAGGCCGATAAGATCAGGGAAGCACCAGAATACGATAACTGCTCCGTAGACAAAAAGGATCGTCTTCTCTTCTTTGCTCCAGGGCTTCAGGGTTGCACGCAGAGCGTCGATATCGAGGTGGGCCATTTGGGAGACATCCGGCTTGATTATGAAGCGGAAGATCAAAATCCAGCCGATAAAGAATGCAATACCTACAATCAGGAAAATTGCAGAGAATTGGGTGTATGTAACGGTAATGCCGAAGTCTTCGAGCAGATTAGCGAAGATGGCCGGGATCAGAATATGCGAAATGGGGGTGAATGCCATGGCTCCCTGAGCCATCCAGAATATACCGACCATGGTCGTCTCGACAAGACGGTCACCCTTCTTATAGCCGGTCATGCTGAACATCTCTTCGGCAATGGCCATAAAGAGAACGCATATTGCGGAGCTGGTGGAAATCAGGCCCAGGAGCAAAACTGCGAGAAAGAACATAACCATGGTGCGCCAGGGTTTGCCTTTATTACTTTTGCGGGTTATAAAGAACAGCGCGAAGCGCCGGGTCAGGCCGGTGTCAGACATGACCATGTTCAGCATGAACGCGCAGACCAGGAACGGAACCATAACGTTGCCCCAGGTCTTTGCAAAGAGATCGCCGGCTTTCGCAACGCCGGTCAAACCTATAACACCTATGCACAGCAAGCTTGGCCAACCGATGTCGACCTTTATCCACAGATAAAGGGTGGCCAGAAAGATTCCGACAACGCCCATACCGGCTTTGGTAATGGGTGCGGGTGCGGGGATGACGAACTGGAACAGGGCGTATACAACGATAACGATGGCCATGTCACGCTTCCATTTTACGTCCGTCTTGGTAACGACTGGTTTTTCCATATTATCTCTCCTTTTTGGCTCTTTTCTTCTCTATGTGAGCGTCTGACTGACGCCTCACTCCTTTTTGAAGCCGGATGACCAGGCGGCCTCTTTCTCGTCTATTTTTTCCTTGCTCCATCCGTATTTGCCAAGAATCTCGTAGTTGTGCTCACCCAGATCCGGAGCGCGGAGCATCTCCGCCGGGGTTTTGGAATACTTGATCCACGGACCTCTGGCCTTGATTGCCTTCAATTCCTTGAAGCTCGGCTGCGTGGGTATCTCTACGAGAGAGCCGCAATCCCACAGCACATGATCATTGGCTACCTCATATGTTGAGCGAATCTTGCAGCAGGCAACTCCCGCACACTCCATGAGTTCAATGGCCTCGTCGATCTGTTCAAAAGATCTGAGCCACTCTTCAATTATCATTTCGAGGTCCTTTATGTTCTTCGCACGCAGGACCACGCTTGCAAATCGCGGATCATCAAGCAGCTCGGGACGCCCCATGGCGCCGCACAACTTAGTCCACTGGCTGACTGTGAAAGCGGCGACGATGACACTTTGTCCATTTTTCCCGCGGTAGATGCCATAGGGCGCCATGGTGCTGTGGTGGCGCCCGGACCTGGTCGGCTTTGCGCCCAATGTTGCGGCGTTTTCAAGCGTGCTGTTGCAGCTGATCAGCCCGTCGAGCAACGACACGTCGATATATTGGCCCTCGCCGGTAAGCTGGCGGTAATACAGCGCTGTAACCATCGCGCTGTAAGCGTTGAAGCTGCCAACATAATCGCCGATGGTCACGCCCGCCTTGACGGGATCTCCGTCAGGATCGCCATTTAGATCCATCAGGCCGCTCATGCCCTGAGCGATAACGTCAAACCCGGGTTTCCCGGAATAAGCGCCCGTCTGTCCGCAGGCGGAAACGGAGCAGTAGATTATATTGGGATTTACTTTTACGACGGAGGCATAATCCAGATTATACTTTTTCATGGTGCCGGGCCTGAAGCTCTCCAGCACTATGTCCGCATCGGCGATCATCTTAAAAAGGATTTCCTGGGACTCGGGATCGTTCAGGGCAAGTTCGACGGACTTCTTGCCTCTGTTGAACCAGATGAACTGGAGGGATTGTCCCTCAACGCGAGGCGCGATGCCGCGGCTGTCGTCGCCAGTTACGGGGCGCTCAATCTTGATAACCTCGGCTCCCATATCCGTCAGCATACTGGCGCTGCAAGGGCCGGCCAGATTATTGCTGAAGTCTATAACACGGATGCCTTCAAATACTTTTTTCATATCAGCATTCCTCTCATTTCATTCAGTTGATCTTCGATCATTCCCTGCTATACGGGGAACATGGTACTGCAAAGGGGGTAGGCGATAAAATAGAACCCAGCCAGAGATATCAAGGCCAGCAGAAAGCCATACTTGATCTGATAGGACACCGGCGTCCACCCGCTGCCGGATGCCATGGATGCGGCGGGGCTTCCGCTTGGCAAGGCGTCGGCGATGTTCACCGCCGCGGCGATACACAGTCCCAGCGCAATAGGATTAACGTCCGACACCATCTGAGCAATAGGAATGATTACCGTATACATAGCCGCGCTGAGGGTATTCGACAAAAAGCTTGTCATTATTATGATCCCCAGCAGCGCCACAAAAACGAAGATGCTTGGGGGCAGCCCTATCATCATGGGGCCTATGTTTTCAAGCAGGAACTGCTTGATTCCGCTGCTGTCCAGCCCAAACAGGTAACCGGTTCCCATGACGGCCGCCATCATATAAACCGTGTTCCATATCACCTTTTTATTGGCGGCGTTGATGTCCAGTACCGGTTTGCCGCCCAGCTTCACCGAGGCAAGAACGCCGACGGCCACCAAGGCGGGGATTCCCTGCCCCAGCCGGCTCATACCTGTGGATATTGTTTCGAGCCCCGGAATCAATGCCAGCAGATCGGGCGCCAGCCAGAAGAACACCAGCGTCATGAATACCGCAAGCACGACCCGTTCTTCCCGACTCATGGGCTTCTGCTCAGCCCGGATCTTTTCCGCATCCAGATTCACCAGCTTACTTACATCAGGTTTCATCAGATATCGGAAAATCAACCAGAATGCAGCAAAGTAGTAGATTCCATAAAGCATAAACACCTTTGAGTACTGGAAGGTGGTTATGACAATCCCGAAGTCCTGATAGATATACTCGAAAATCATGGGAATCAGCACATGGGAAATGGGAGTGTTGCACATGGCGCCCTGACAAACGAAGAATATTGAAATCATGACTATTTTGCTGAATTTATCCCCTTTCTCATAACCGCAGCTTATAAAAATCTCCTCAGCAATGGCCATATACATGATTACGATGGGAGAGCTGGTGGACACAAGCGTAATCAGCGTGATCGAAAGAAAGAACATAAACATGATGCGCCAGGGACGGCCCTTGCAGCCGGGGCGAGTGATAAACCAAAGGGCAAACCGATGGGTCAGGCCGGTCTCCGCCATAGCGTTGTTAAGCAGAAAGCAGGCAACAACAAACGGAACCATGACATTACCCCAGGTGGCGGAGAACAGCCCGCTTGCCGAGGTGACGCCCGTCAAGCCATACATCCCCACACACAGCAGGCTGGCCCAGCCGGTGCCTACTGTAACCCAGAGAAAAATTGTGCTCAGAAATACACCCAGAACACCCATGCCTTCTCTGGTAATTGGGGGAGCCGGGGGCAATACAAACTGAAACAATACATAGATGACTAATGCCATCGCAATCTTTGCGATATATCGGGGATCGGTTCTTGTGCTAGGTGAAACCGCTTTCCCTTCCACTGCGTCCACTCCTTTCATAAAGCCGGACGGAGGCAGGCCGCATTCGATGAGCCTCAAGTATACAGAATGTCACCTGCGATAATTTTCCTCTGAATCTGATTGGTGCCTTCAAATATCTGATATATCTTGGCGTCGCGGAAGCGCTTTTCTACCGGATACTCCCGGCTGTAACCGTTGCCGCCCAGTATCTGAACAGCGTCGGTGCACACTTGCATACCGGCATCTGATGCGAATACCTTCGCCGCAGAGGCAAGGCGGGGATCGAATATGCCGGCGTCTGCGCATTTGCATGAGTGCCAAACCATCTGACGGGCCGCCTCAAGCTTTATATACATGTCCGCCAGAATGAAGGACACGCCCTGATTCTTGCAGATAGGCTTGCCGAAAGTGGTCCTGGTCTTCGCGTATTCAACCGCACACTCATATGCATACTGGGCGTTGCCGACGGCGCCGGCACCCGCTGTCGGACGGGTAAAGCCCAAAGCGCGCTTGACTATGTCCATGCCTTCTCCCTCGCCGCCGATCATGTTCTTAAGTGGGATGCGCACATCCTCGAAGACCACGTCGTTGGTGCAGGAGGTACGATATCCCATTTTATCCTCATGCTTTCCGATGGAGATACCGTTCGCAGTACGGGGAACTATGAAACAAGAAATGCCTTTGGCATTCAGCGCGGGGTCCTTAGTGGCAAAGAGCAGATAAAGGTCCGATACCTCGCCGTTTGAGATGAATCCCTTGCGCCCGTTAATAATGACGTCGTTTCCATCCTTGACATACTGGGTTCGGATAGCGGCGGCGTCCGAACCGGCGTTAGGCTCGGTAAGGGTAAAGGACATGGCGCCGCCCTGGGTCAGGACATCGGCCACCAGCTTCCAGTGATACTCGTTGCCCGCAACCTTTATCGGAACCACACCCATATACGCGCCGGCAACCGTACCGGAAAAACCGGCGTCGCCGCGGGCCAACTCCTCCTTGATGAGCGCATAGGTGAAAATATCGCCGCCGGCCCCGCCGTACTTTTCCGGAATGGTGTAGGTGGTCAGGCCCATTTCAAAAGCCTCTTTATAGAGCTCATGTGGGAATGTGCCGGTGATGTCGCACTCCTTTGCCACAGGAATGATCCTTTTGTCAGCGAATTCCCTGACCATCAACTGAATGTCTCTCTGCTCATCAGTGAGCATGTGGTAGTGGTTTTTCATAAGCATCTCCTTCTGAAACCTTTTTGAACTGCTATGTATTGAAAAGAATCAAACTATGAGAGAACAAACGGGAAAAATATTGGCGTTATCAGGATAATCATTTGATTAATATGGATTATTCTTTTTTATTTTCCCTGAAATTTCGGCTTTCTTTTCTCAAGAAACGCAGTAACCGCTTCAACGTAATCCTCTGTCAGCTCGCACTCCCCTTGCGCGTCCACTTCGGCCTGAATTCCTTCCGCATAAGCTGCAAACTGAGCACGGTTTATCATTGTCTTAATTCCTGCATAGGATACGGACGGTCCATTGATATATTTGCAGATATATTCCCCGACCCTTTCTTCAAGTTGCTCAGCGGGAACAGCCTCAGTGAAGATCCCCCAATCGGCCGCTTCCCTTCCGCTGAAAAATCTGCCGGACATGAACAGATCCTTGGCCCTCGCGGTACCCACGGCCCGCGTGACCAGATAAGTAGCGCCCGAGTCGGGAACAAAGCCGATATTTACAAAGGAAAACGCGCATTTGGAACACTCGGATATAATCTGGAAGTCGCAGGACATAGCCAGCGAGATTCCGGCGCCGGTTATCGCGCCCTCAATCCATGCGATGACCGGCTTCTTCACATTCAAAAGACGCAGATTGGTTTCCGCTCCCACGCGGCAAACCTGCCGTGTTCCACGAATTCCGGCGTCAATCCGGGCCTTCATGGCATTCAAGTCACCCCCCGCGCTGAAATTCCCTCCTGCACCGCGAATTACAACCGCCCGTATTTCCTCATCATAGTCACAAAGATCGAAGCAATCTCTCAGCTCATTGTGAGTATCTATATTAATGGGGTTACGCTTTTCGGGATTGTTCAGCGTGATATATCCAACGCTGTCTTTTTTCTCAAACAAGATAAATCTGTATTCCATATGTGCCTCCCTGGTATCTAGATTATGTCTTTCCCTGGTATCCCGGCTTTCGAAAAGTTGCAGTACAGCAATGCCAACTGTATCTGTCTGACGCAAT
>DIRC01000044.1:0-4761 GCA_002427465.1 Clostridiales bacterium UBA5446
ATTGAGCTTATGGAAAGATGGAGATTATGAAAAGTAAAGGCTGAAAAGCGGAATAATCCTCACTCTTCAGCCAAAATGCTTTTCATAATATTCTTGTAATAAAGCGGCAGGCCTCGCTGCTGCTTAATCGTTGCGGCCGCAGCATTTCTTGTACTTTTTCCCGCTTCCACATGGACAGGGATCATTGCGACCTGGCTTTTTACCGGCGCCCGGCAACACCCTCAGCACCGGACGTCCAAAATTGTCTGTCATCTCATTGGGAGCATGGCCTTTATTCGACCAGATTCGGACATTGTTCCAAACATCCGTAAGAATCGGCATCAGTCTTTCAACTTGCTCTTTGCCCTGGAACACGATTCCATGCTCTTCAAACACGCCCATGACATCTTTCATCCGTGCTTCCGCCATACAGGTGAGTACGATCTCATCTGCAATTTCCATCGCATCCATACGGTCCTGCGTCAAGTTCTCAAAGATAAACCCTTCAAGCTTTTCCACCTGCGGCGTTTGCTCGTAATAGTCATCATCGGCATATTGCAAAAATTCTTCCTTGGGTGGGATATAACGCTTCTTTCCGCGAATGGCCTCTTTCAGCGCGGCAACGCCGCTAAAGTCGTCCTCTTCAAAATCCGTATGAACCAGATACTCTTCCCAAAAGCAGTAGACCGATTCTTCGTGAATGTGGCGCAGGAGCGTGGAAAACAACTCATCCTCCGTCGCCTTTTCTTCGTTTTGTCCATTGAACAATTCCGCCAGCTCGTCAAGCGGGATAATACCGTATAAATTGACCGCAGCCCGCGCGTAACAATCAAGCAGAACTGAGCGTTCGATCCTGTCTGCGGTACCATTACGGACCATATCGGCAAAAACGGTGCGGATTTCTTCCGGAACCACAAAAATCATGTTGCCGTCATTAAAGAACGCCTGTAAAAAGCCAAAACTTTGCGTTGTCACGAAACTGTCTACAAAAGCAAGATTATCGGCAAGTTGTTTCTGTTTCGCTGCCTTTTTGAAAAATTCCCATTCCTGCCGTTCCAAACAGTTCAGCGCGATTTCAATGTTGTCCGGATTTGGCAGTGAATCGCACAACGCGTGCACAAGTTCAGCTTTTTTCATTTTGCTGTAGCCCGTCACCTGGCTTGCCTTTGCCAGACCTTTCAAGTCCACCGCGGTTTTATGCGGCAGTATCTCACGAAGCGTATATACCGGCTTTTGCGGCAGTGCTTCGCTGAGGCTCGCTTGAACAATGTCTTCTAAAGCTTTTATCAATACAGGATCATTTTCTCCAAGTTGCTTCATGTGGTACACATCCTAAGATACATTTTACTCAATAGTACGTCATTTTACAGAATAATTCAATGAATATCGGCGATCTTTGACAAAAGAGCTATCCTCCATAATTACAGCTGAATCAGTGCTCAGTTTTTCCAAATGACTGCAGCCATGACAAAAGGCCAGAGTTCTCAGTCCATGATGGGAATACCGAATTGCTTTTTATCGGGCTGGCCTTTTCCAATGCTTGGCGTTTGGCTTCGCTTTCAGCGCGGGCATAGATTTCTGTGGTTCGAAGATCCGTATGTCCAAGCAAATCACGGATATAAACAAGATTCACGCCACCCTGCAGCAAGTGCATAGCTTTACTGTGGCGCAGACAGTGCGGCGAAAGCGTATCGGGGAGAGCTCCGGGAGACGCCCGCCTTGCCATGTCGGCATACTTCTCAAGAATATACGCTATCCCGGCCCTGGTCATTTTCTGCCCGGAGCGATTGCAGAACAGCGGTTTAGTGCTTTCAACATGCCCGGTATGAGTCAACTCGTTCATATATGATTCCGCAAGTTTTGCCATATCTGTTGAAAGAGGTACAATCCGCACTTTGCCGCCCTTGCCGGACAATCGTATTGTGGCGGGAAACTCCGTTCTGACATCCGAGGAAACGACGTCCGCTATCTCCTGTACTCGTGCTCCGGTATCATACAACAGGCTGAGAAGGACAAGGTCTCTGCGTCCTTGCCTTTTTGAGGTATCCGGCATAGATAAAAGAAGCGCTATGCCATCAATGCTCAGATAATTCATCGCTTTCTGCCGTGCCGCTTTGGACGGAATATCAATAATTTGCCTACACAAAAGCAGGTGCTCAGGATGGTGTGTTTGAAGATACCGAAAAAAGGCGCGCAACGCGGCAAGTCGCTGGTTACGGGTGGAAACGGAACAACTGCGGTTTGTTTCAAGCCACGCAAGAAAATCTTCAATCAGCGGTCGGTCTATTTGCTGAAAGGAAAGCTGCTCCGGCGCAATACCACGATTTTTATTGCAAAAAATCAGAAACAATGAAAAAGTATCCCGGTAAGATAAAACCGTGTTTTCACTGACTCCTTGAACGCCGGGAAGATAGAAGGCAAGATACTTGGAGAGCGCATAGGCAAAATCTGCCGGCCGCTTATTCAATGTTGTTCACCTCCCCAAGTGTCGGAAAGATATCTGCGGAAAGGCGATCCATTGCTTGAATGACTTCCGGATATGCTTCTGCAGTCAGCTTTAGGTACCACGCCGTTGCAGAAACGGAGGTATGTCCGAGATATTTCGACAGCACAGGCAGTTCGGCAGTCAGGTCTACTCCGTCTGCAGCCCACTGGTTGAGCCTATGACAGACAAAGGTGTGGCGAAGATCGTGTATACTGGGACCGCGATCTTTTCCAAGATAGGGTATCCCGGCGTCCCAAAGAAACCCGCGAAATGCCTTTCCAATGCCCGAACGGCTATACGGCTGATTCGCCGTGCGGAAAAAGAAGTAGGCATCTGGACTCTTCCCAGTGAGAACACTCTGTGCGTATGCAGCGCATCGTTTTGTCAGAGACGGAGACATGGGCACAAGTCTTTCGTGGCCGTTCTTTCCATGCCGAATATGAAGAACGCCGTTTTCCAAATCAATATCAGCGACGCGAAGAGCCAAGGTTTCGGAAATCCGCAACCCGCAGCCGTATAGGAGCCTGAGCAGAATCGGCATTACAAGATGCCTGTAGGGTACCGAGGCACAAGGCTTCAATACATCCACCGTCTTGAAGATACGGTGAATTTCTTCTTTCGTAAAAATATATGGCGTATGGGTGGAGTTCTTCGCCGGACGGAAGCCGATGAGGTATGACGGATAACCCTGATCTATTAGAAATCTGGCAAATCGCTGCATCTCCATAATTCTGTTGTATCGAGTCAAATCTGCTTCGTTTGGACGTTTTTGGCACCAGGCCAAAGCCAGGGCTTCACTGATGACAAAAGGCTCCACAGAATATGCCTTGCTGAAGTTATCAAACATATGCAGGAGCTTTTCCTGCTGCGTATAATCGCTGCCAAACGATCTTTTCTGTGCAACAAACTGTTCGCACATCGGAGCAAAGGGGCCGGTAAAGCGGATTCCCATTATTCGTCCACCTCCAACGCGCAGGAGCGAAGCTGATGAAGATCAATGCTCAAATAAGTTTCAGTGGAATGCATGTCGGTATGTCCAAGTGTCCCCGAAATAACAGGCAGAGGTATCTTCTGCTCCAGCATGGCGCTGGCAAGGCTATGACGAAAAGCGTGCATTCCCGCCGGCTTACCAACGGGCCCTTTGATTCCGGCTTTTTGCAGATATTTTTGCACTGTCCTGTACATGGACGGGGTGAGGACGTCATAAGGCGCGCAATGCTTGACAAATACATGATCGCACTCACTTTCAGGCCGTCCGTTTTGCAGATAATCGATGATCGCCCAACCGATTCCATCGGTCAGCGGCAGTTCAACCAGCTTCCCGGTTTTTTGCTGAACAATAGATAAAAGCTTTTTGGACCAGTCAATTTCATCAAACGTCATCCCAATAATGTCGCTAACGCGCAGCCCCAGACCGGCGGCAAGCATAAGAATTGCGTAATCACGCTTGCCCAATGGATTCGACCTGTCCACAGCTGCCAGCAGTGCGTTCACCTCTTCCTTCGTAAAAACTGTTGGAAGCTGTAAATTTCTCGGAATACGCAGCTTGGGGATTATCGGGGAAAGCGGTTCTGCAATAAATCCATTTTCATAGGCAAATTGCAGAAGGTGCTGCAACAGACGCAATTTGCGCACCACTGTTTTTGGCGAAAAACTGCCAAGCGTTTTCGAATACTCGTTGAGACACTCGGAAGTCAGGTTATCAAGATTGAAAATTTTGTTGTTAAAAAGATAGTCTTCAAACTGAAATAATCGGCTGCGAAACGTTCTTACGGAACCCTCTGAATAACCGCATTGAATCAAGTGCAAAAGGAAACCCTCAAAAGCGTCCCGATATTCTGTGCTGAATTTACGGGAATTCAGAGACGACTGCTTGAATACCTGATGATGCCATGCAAAGTCCCAAAGCATATTCATGGCCCGCCGGACATTATGAGCCTTGTCCCTATCACCCAACTCACATCCATACCGAAAGCTGATGAATTCCTGTATGGTTTGAATACAAAATTCAAGTTGAGGGTGGTCGTCCCAGTATTGGATGAAGTTTCTCCATACGGAATTCAAACGGTCAATGGTGCTTTTGCTGTAGTTCATCTCTACAAGCTGCCCCTTAAGCTGAAAGATGGTCGACCTGGGTTCGAACGCCCTTATCTGTTCCTGATTCATTTGCATCTTTTCCCTTCAATTTAGTGTCCGACCCTTTAAGCCGGCAACTTCATCATCGGATATTATGCAAAGTATTTCAACCAGGAGCTCTTGGAAAAGTGTCATTATCAGCCTTTACTTTTCATAATCTC
>DIRC01000044.1:4947-5782 GCA_002427465.1 Clostridiales bacterium UBA5446
CTCCATCTTTCCATAAGCTCAATTATGTGAAGCTTCACATAATTGAGCGTCCATGACTCTCCAAGCCAAGCTGAATTCATTTCCCAAAAGGACAGCCCCAGCAGATTCCCAGCGCCCGGACTCAGGTCGAGGCACATCACAGGCACTGTACTTAATGCGGACAATCTCCTCAATGACCGCCCGGAAATCCTCCCCCTCTGCGGAGCTGAAGGCTCCGGGGACATTTTCCCAAACGAGGTATCGAGGTCGAACAAGGTAAGCTGGTACGTTTCGTTGCTCATCGGCTTTTCTCATCTCCTTCGCGATGCGTGTCTGCTCCATAAATAGGCCGGAACGCTCACCCGCCAAGCCCCGGCGCTGGCCAGCGACCGATAAATCTTGACACGGGCTGCCGCCGCAAATGACGTCCACAGGCGGCAATTTCGCTCCGTCCAGCTTTGTAATATCCCCGACATGGAGCATTTCGGGGAATCGGATTTTCGTCACTTCAATGGGAAAGGCTTCGATTTCACTGGCCCATACGGGAGTGATGCCGTTGCGGATAGCCGCCAATGGAAAACCTCCGATCCCATCGAAGAGGCTCCCCATCGTCATCATCAGGCCATCCTCATCGCCTGCTGGGGAGCTTCGGCCGGTTCGGTGCCTTTGGCTCTGCCGATGGCAAAGCCGTTTTCCTGTTCCATCACCCGGCGAACCGGGATTCCGATTCTGACCGCTTCCTCAATTTCAAGGTGCATTCCATAGGAGATGCGGTCGCCGTAGCACCACAACTCGTCGCAGCGGGGCAGCATGGCAAGTCCCATAGGCAAGTGCCGCCATCAGCTCCTGCGGCTTC
>DIRC01000044.1:6121-6396 GCA_002427465.1 Clostridiales bacterium UBA5446
GATTTCTTGCCGCCGATCCAGGACATGAAGCTGTTCAGGAGTCATCACCTCCTTCCAGCGGCAGACGTATCTGCGTATCGTCAAAGGCTGCAAGGGAACGCCGGAGGCCGGTGATGGCAGCACTGATTCCGCTGATGCGGTTTCTCATATGCCGGATGGTCAGGCGTACCTCGGCTTCGGTTTTCGCGTAAAAGTACCCGTTCTGGTCGCTGGCAATGGGAACACCCTCCCGGCGCAGGGCATTGACCTGATCCCGCAGCTCCTTGCCGGAAACG
>DIRC01000044.1:6745-9888 GCA_002427465.1 Clostridiales bacterium UBA5446
GGGTCTAAAAAAGCACAGGCATCTCTGCCTGCGCTACTTGATTACGCCAAGCTCTCTTAACACTGCCACGCAGTCCTTGGCGCCCTGAATGTACAGATGCTTTTGAAATTTCACCTCCATATCGGAGTTTTCGGTCAGGTAATTATCGATCCGGTCTTTTGTGTGCTGCGTAATTTCAGCACTGTTCTGAATGCTCACGCTGAGTTCGAGCAGTTCCCGTGCCAGTTCTTCCGACCGGGGTTCTGATTCACGCAGGGCAGCATACGCAAGCTGAAACCGCTCCGCCAGAGCCATATCCAGCAAGTCCATGAGCTTCTCGTCCATCTTCTTCGCCTCCCTTCAGCACAACACAATGCCACAGCTTCGGAGAAAAAGCTATACCAAATGCCAACAAAATTTCGCTTATTTCATTTCCATGCCGAGGCTCTGACCGGAACGGTTCAGGCATTGATCCACCGTCATGCCGTTCTGCGGCTCCAGCATTCCATAGGATGTTTCAGCAACGCCGCGCTGCTCCAAAAGATACCGCCCGTAGTTATCCAGATTACAGAACAGGCTCAGTCCGTTATCGCCTGCCAAAGAAAGCATTCGCTGGATTTCCACTTTTGCGTACTCAGCGGGAGAGGCAGTATCAGTCAAAAGCTCAAATTCCTCCGTCATGGACGCAAGGTCGAGGGCTTCTTCCAAAGATATATCACCGGGAGCTTCCGCCAGCATTGCTTTGTAGGTCAGCAGCCGGTTTTCCGTCTCAATCTGCCAGAGCTGCTCTGCCAGCTCATTCACCAGACCATAGCAGTCGCCCTCCGATGCATACAGAGCGTCGCTGATTTTTTCAGTGAGGCTTGGCGCCATGCAGTCCTCCGCCGAAAATGCACATTCCTCCGGGGAGGCCGCTCCGACAGCATCAACCGCCTGCAAAAGCGCCGCATCCCCGGCAGGGAGCTTGAGGAAGACAGCCGTTTCATTGTCATAGGCGGGATCGTTAAAATGCCTCTTGGTGATGCGGAGAAGCACAGCGAAATCCGGCTTTTCAAGGGGAATGGCATCTCCACTGTGGTATTCGGCGGCAATCTCGCCGTTCTGCACCACATAGCCATGGGGCGTGAACACGCCGCCCTCGCCCTCGCGCATCTCTCTGCCGATTTTGGCGAAGTCCAGATATTCGTAGACTTCATCCGATACCCTTTCCAGTGCCGGTACAAAATCATTATCCGCATAAAATTTTCCGAGAGACGGATCGTCATGGGCTTCATAGGCAATCTGGCAATGCTCGGTGCTGTGTGTCATATTGATGAGCCGCTCCACTGATATGGGAGCATATTGAGTCTGAACGGCATCCATCATCACAATGCCCTCGAAGCAGTCCAGTTCCCATGCACTTAGGGAAGACAGCCGCTGGGCGAGGTGATTCAGCTCATACAGATTGATATCGGGGACGATAAATTGCGGCAGATAGTCCAGCTTACAGCTTAAAACCTCCGCAGAATAAACACTATCTTCAGTAATTCTCGCTTTTTCTAACGCATCCGCCAGCTCATAGGGTGTGGCGGGGAGTGCGATTTGTGCCGACGGATTTGCACCAGAAGGGTTCCACCGGCTGAGTTCTACTTCAAAGATTTTTCCTTTATCCAAGTGTCATTCCTCCCATCTTCATGCCTGACTCATCTGGATTGGATAATTCGGATGCAAGGGTGATTTTGTGCTCATCACAGAAGTCTGCGAGAGTCAGGGACTCACCGAGGAAATTGATGTTGCCCCGCAGTCTGCGGAAGCCCTCCTTGGGGATGGTGACCGGCTCCGGTGTCAAAACGGCTCCGGCGTGGTTAACGGTAACCTGATTTTCTATGGTCACCGGCCTGCCTGGATCATAGTCGGAGCCGCGCAAATCGTAGCAGTAAAAACCCTCTGGCACCGTGGTTCGGTCGATGCGGGAATTGGTGAAAAGTGCTGGCTTTCCAAACAATTCTATGTGTTCATATTCTTCTTCTCTGGCGTTAACGCTCATTTGAATACCTCCCTGTAAATATTGGTTTGTGATTACACAAAAACAGCTCCGTCGCACCACTTTTTCATGGCGTTATATAGCAGTAGTACCTTGATTTGATCGGATACCTCTTTGTTAAATCAGTTTCCATGTTTCATCTTGCACCTTCCTTTCTGCGTTTTGCAGTTTTTTGCATATCCGTTCTAAGGCAATCTCCCTCAGCGCTGTAGCAGATGAAGCCGTGGGACGGGTATGGGCAGCCGCCGCAACTTTGGAATGGGCCGCGTGGCCGTTCAGCCGGGGGTATTCTACCTACAGTGGAGAGATTGTTTGAATCGTAGCAGGCGGTTTGTTTATTTCTTTTATAGTGTACCAGCATGACCTTTCCTTTCCAGAAAACAAAAAAGCCGGAGAATAAAAGTGCATTCCTGCACTCCGATTCTCCGGCTTTCCGATGCTTTCAATTTTAATGTGATTTTGGTGTATATATAAAAAAAGGGCGCTAACTTTATCGGCTTTCAATCAGCCTTAAAAATCGGCGCCCTTTTTGATTTCAGCTTGTTCATCTGATTGTATTTTGAGTGGCGCCCTTTTTCATTTCGCTCTGTACTAAAAAGGGCGCTGCTCATGAATGTTTTTACTTGTAGGTTTGAGTCCTGTCAGAGTGAAGCTTTTACCCCAATAAATCTACGAAAAAAGAGCTTCCACTTTTCATCGTGGAAGCTCTTGAAAGGCTTGGATTTACTGGCTTTGTAAGCAATAAATCTTTTTTACCTTTTGTTTTTGGTACGCCCGACTGGATTCGAACCAGCGACCTTCAGAGTCGGAGTCTGACACTCTATCCAACTGAGCTACGAGCGCATATCGCTTTGCTATTATAGCAAAAAGATAACGCAAAGTAAATACTAAGTTTGCCTATTAAATTTGGTTATGCTATAATACTGCAAAAGTCTTCGGGAGATACGACAAAAACTATGAAACGGATAAAGACGCTCCTCATCGCACTCCTGTGCCTGATCTCAGCGCTGCCCCTGGGCGGGTGCGGCGGGAACAAACGGTATGAAGAACAACTGTTCGCCATGGACACGGCCATGACTTTAACCGCCTACGGGAAAAACGCCGAGGCGGGACTCTCATCCGCAGCGGGGGTTCTCCGTTC
>DIRC01000044.1:10238-11439 GCA_002427465.1 Clostridiales bacterium UBA5446
CTGGGGATTTATCGACGGTAAATATACCGTCCCGTCCGCCGAGGAGATAGAAGCCCTCCGCGGCAACTTGAATTTTTCCGCGGTCACCGTGACCTCCTTCACCGAATCCGGCGACTATCTGGTCACGGCTCCCGCGGAAACAGCCCTCACGTTCGGCGCCGTGGCCCGGGGCTGCGCCTCCGGCTATGCCGTCGCCGCCCTGCGCGCCGCCGGCGTGACCAGCGCCATTGTATCCCTGGGCGGAAATGTCCAGACCCTCGGCCTGAAGCCAGACGGCTCCAACTGGAACGTGGCCGTTCAGGACCCCAACAACACCGGCTCGTATGTGGGCGTTCTCAGCGTCGGAGAAACCGCGGTGGTCACCTCCGGCGGCTATCAGCGCTATTTCCTCGGTGAAGACGGCGCCCGCTACCACCACATTCTGGACCCGGCCACCGGCTATCCGGCCAACAGCGGCCTTTCATCGGTCACCGTGGTTTGTCCCGACGGCCTGCTGGCCGACGCCCTTTCCACAGCGCTGTTCATACTCGGCGAAGACAAAGCGATTGATTACTGGCATACATACGGCGGATTTGAAATGGTCCTGGTTACCGATGACGGCCGGGTGGTCGTCACCGACGGGCTTTACGATACGTTTTCCGCCTATGGAGAAAATTACGAGTATGAGTATGTGAGATAAAATGAAACTGAACAGAAAATTCTTTGACCGGGACGTTCTGGAGGCCGCCCCCGATCTTGTCGGCAAGCTTCTGGTACGGCGCATGGCGGACGGCTCCGAAATCCGCCTTCGCATAACGGAAACCGAGGCGTACCGCGGTCAGTCGGACACAGCCTGCCACGCCAGGTTCGGGCGGACAAAACGCTCGGCAATCCTCTACCGGCAGGGCGGGATAATATATGTATATCTGTGCTACGGCATTCATTGGCTCGTCAATATTGTCACCGGGCCGGAGGATTTCCCCCAGGCGGCGCTTATCCGTGCCTGCGAGACGGCGGATGGGCCGGGAAAGCTCACGAAAGCCCTTTCCATCGACGGGCAGTTCAACGGCTCCGACATCACTGAAAATCCTTTTCTGTGGATAGAGGACGACGGGACGCGGGTTGACATCATCGCGGACAAACGCGTCGGAATCGGTTACGCGTCTATTGAAGACCAAAACAGGCTGTGGAGATTTAAGAAAGGTTGACATAACGTGTCAAT
>DIRC01000044.1:11706-12887 GCA_002427465.1 Clostridiales bacterium UBA5446
CGAGCCTACGAGGACCGCACGGTCATCAAGCCGATTGCCATGCTCATGGAAAACGAATCCGCCTGTGTTCGCGGGATGGTCGCCGAAACCCCCGCCCTGAGCCGGATCAGGCGCGGCATGGAGCTTTTGAAGCTGCGGGTTATGGATGACAGCGGGGCTTTGGACATCACTTATTTTAATCAGAGCTATCTACGCGACCAGCTTCAGAAGGGCGAATATTATGTGTTCTACGGAAAGGCAATAGTATCCGGAGGCCGGCGGGCCATGACCAATCCGGTTTTTGAGCGGGACGGGGCGGCGCACACCGTCACCGGCCGCATCGTCCCCGTCTATCCCCTGACCGCCGGATTATCCCAAAAGATGATGATGAACGCCGCGCGTCAGGCCCTTACGGCCTGCGCGGACCAGCTTCCGGACGCCCTTCCCGTTTCGGTCACGGATAAATACAATCTGGCTCAGGCGCGTTTTTCCTATGAAAACATCCATTTTCCGGCGGATTTTTCAGCTCTGACGCTGGCGCGGCAAAGGCTCGCCTTTGAGGAATTTTTCATCCTAGCCTGTGCGCTGGACGCCCTGCGGGGCCGCCGGGAGGAGCACAGCGGGATCAGGCTGCAGGCGGCGGACATTGAAGTCTTCTATGCCACCCTCCCTTTCAGGCCCACCGGCGCCCAGAGGCGCACCGTCTCGGAAGCCATCTCCGACATGAGCTCCGGCAGGCCGATGAGCCGGCTTCTTCAGGGAGATGTGGGCAGCGGCAAAACCCTTGTTGCCGCGGCCTGCGTATGGTACGCCTGGAAAAGCGGCTTTCAAAGCGCCTTCATGGCGCCTACCGAGATCCTGGCCGAGCAGCATATGGAAACCTTTTGCGCTTTTCTCGCTCCCTTTGGCGTAAGGGTCGGAAAGCTCATCGGCACGATGACCGCAAGGCAAAAACGGGACGTCAAAGCGGCCCTGCTGGCCGGAGAGCTTGATCTGGTTATCGGCACCCACGCCCTTCTTTCCGGAGACGTCAGGTTTAAAAGGCTGGCTCTCGCGATTACGGACGAGCAGCATCGGTTCGGCGTGGATCAGCGGGCGCAGCTTAACGAAAAGGCGGATCGGCCGCATGTGCTTTTTATGTCGGCAACCCCCATTCCCAGGACCCTGGCCCTCATTATATACGGTGAGCTGGACGTGTCCGT
>DIRC01000044.1:13163-33595 GCA_002427465.1 Clostridiales bacterium UBA5446
TTTATCCGCAGGCTGGTTGGCGAGGGACGGCAGGCTTTTGTGGTCTGCCCCATGATCGAGGAAAGCGGCGAGCTGCCGGAAGATGTGAAATCCGCAGAAAATCACGCCGCCCAACTGGAAACGGTTTTCCCCGAGCTGCGCGTGGCCTGTATCCATGGCCGGCTCAAGGCAAAGGAAAAGGAAGCCGTTATGGCCGGCTTTGTCCGCGGCGAAATAGATATACTGGTCTCCACCACCGTTGTGGAGGTGGGGGTGGACGTGCCCAACGCCGCGCTGATGATCATCGAAAACGCCGAGCGCTTCGGCCTTTCCCAGCTTCACCAGCTTCGCGGCCGTGTAGGGCGCGGCCGTCATAAAAGCTACTGCGTACTGGTCTCAAACTCGGAAGGCGGCGAGGCCAGGGCCAGGCTGAAGATCATGACCCAGACCAACGACGGTTTTAAGATTTCCGAGGAGGATCTCCGCCTTCGCGGCCCGGGTGAATTTTTCGGCTCCCGGCAGCACGGCCTGCCGGAGCTGCATATCGCGGGCATGGGCGCCGATATGAATATCCTGCAAACGGCCTGGGACGCCGCAAGGCTGCTCCTGGCTGAGGACCCTGGGTTATGTAAACCTGAAAGCCGCCGTTTAAAGGAACGGACGCAGGCGCTCATCGCCGCCGCCGGCGGAAGGTTCAACTGATATTTGCAGCATTCCCCCGCATATACTTCAAGGAGTATATACGGGGGAGTGTCTATGAAAAGACGTCTGGTGCTAAATACGATTCTTCTGACCGGATCTTCCATCCTGATGCGCTGCATCGGCATGGCATTTCAGGCGTGGCTTGTCGGGCGCATCGGTGCGGCGGGTATCGGCCTGTATCAGCTCGTCATGAGCGTTGAGCTTCTCTGCATTACCTTTGCGGTAAGCGGCATCAGATTTGCCGTCACACGCCTGGTCTCCGAGGAAATCGGCCTGGGCAGGCCGGGGGGCGTGGGCGGCGCCATGGCGCGCAGCGCGGCTTACAGCCTTTTTTTCGGCTGCGCCGCAATGACGATGCTTTTTCTTTTTTCCGAGTCTATCGGCTTTTTGTGGATTGGCGACGCCAGAACGGTTCTGAGCCTGCGCATTCTGTCCGTAGGCCTGCCGTTTATCTCGATGTCTTCGGTTTTCTCCGGCTATTTCACGGCCTGCGGCCGGGTCTGGAAACCGGCTCTGGTGCATCTGATCGAACAACTGATCTATGTTGGGCTGGTTGCGCTGCTTCTGATCCGCGCCCCGGTGGGCGATATTGAGAAAAGCTGCGCCGCCATCACCACCGGAGCCACCATATCTGATATCCTGTCCTTCGTCCTGATGCTGGGGGCTTACGTGTCCGACCGCCGCAGGCACAGCACGGAAGGCGAGCGGGTACCCCGCCTGACCGCAAGGATGCTCACCGTGGCACTGCCCCTGGCCATGTCGGCCTATGCCCGCTCCGCCCTGTCAACTCTGGAGCACCTTCTGGTGCCCCGCGGACTCAAGAAGGCCGGGTTTTCCGCGGACTCATCCCTGGCCGGATACGGGGTGATCCAGGGTATGGCGATGCCCGTCATCGCCTTTCCCGCCAGCCTGCTTCTGGCCCTGGCCGAGCTGATCGTACCGGAGTTGACCGAAGCCCAGGTTCGTGGGGACAGGGCGCGAATCTCCAGAATCGTCAGCTCCCTGCTGGAAAAAACCCTGCTTTTCTCCACGGCCGTCGCGGTTTTGCTCTTCGTGTTCTCCGACAGGCTGGGAAATGCAATATACCGCTCCGACGAAGCGGGGCGGTATATTCGGTTATTGGCGCCGCTGATCCCGCTCATCTATGTTGATCTGGTCACGGACGGCTGCCTCAAGGGGCTGGGCCAGCAGATGTGGAACATGTGGATAAACATTCTGGACGCGCTGTGCGGGGTACTGCTGGTTTATACCCTGCTCCCCACATACGCGCTGACGGCGTATATCTGCATTATTTACTTCAACGAGCTATTAAATTTCACCCTGAGCTTTTCCCGGCTGCTCAAGGTTGCGAAAATCCGGCTTTTCCGGTATTCTCCCTTTTCTCACCCTTCGGCTTAAAAATGATGTTCTCAACGCGCTTATACAACAGGAGCGTCAGCGTGGAAGCAACCACGCCTTTAAGCAGATTGAAGGGGACGACGGCATACAGCACCAGCGTGGAAACGCTTGTGATCCTGGCGTTGACGGCGGTGCCGATGCCAACGATCGCATCCAGCGGCATACCGAAAAGCTGCGAAAACTTCGGCAGCAGATATACGGCATTCAGCATACTGCCGAAAACCGTCATGACGAGAGTTCCGGCAACCAGGCCCAGCACCGCATTTTTCTTGGTCTTCCGGATGTGATACACAATCGACGCCGGCAGAACCATGGCGCAGCCCACGCAGAAGTTGGCAAAGTCGCCTACAAAGGCGGTGGAGGTGCCCTTGATCATGAGCTTGATGATAACCTTAAGAAGCTCTGAAGCCACGCCGGCAACGGGGCCGAGATAAAAGGTGCAAATGAGAACCGGAATCTCGCTCAAGTCGATCTTATAAAAGCTCGGCGCGAAAAACAGCGGAATCTCAATGGTCATAAGTACGCCGGAAAGGGCTGAAAACATGGCGATATAGGCCGCGTATTTTGATATGGAGACTTTCTTCACGGAATCCTTGAAACTGCGCTCAAACAGCTTTGCAGCGATAA
The DNA here is from genome assembly GCA_002427465.1 of Clostridiales bacterium UBA5446. Lineage (GTDB taxonomy): Bacteria > Bacillota > Clostridia > Oscillospirales > Oscillospiraceae > Scatomorpha. The sequence continues at coordinate 15,870 of DIRC01000044.1, forward strand.
ACAATCCCACAATGACCAGAATGCACACCAGGACAAACGTAAGGTTTTCTTTCAGAGAGGACAGCAGTTGATTCATCTTACACACCCCGTAAAAATATTAAACGCCCGAAAGAAATGTCTTTCGGGCGTGATAAATGCATGCACAAATAAAACGCTTCTTCTTCCATCCAGACTTTAACTGTCGGTCCCGGAGTTACACCGGGTCATGCTTTCGCTCGCGGACTTTACCGCCGATCGGGAATTACACCCTGCCCTGAAGACATTACGGCCGGCATAAAACCGGCCGATATTCGGTTGTCGGTATTTATTATAGCATATTCCCGCTAATATGCAAGCGTGTATTTGACAATTTTCAAGACTTGTCATAAAATCTTCCCTGTGAGGTGAGGATGTGGCTGAAAAAAGCGTGACCTGCTGCTTTACGGGGCACCGCGCCGCAAAGCTGCCCTGGCGCTTTGACGAGAGCGACCCGCGCTGCCTGCAGCTCAAGGCTAAAATTGCCGACGCAGCGGAGGCCGTGCACTTTTCCGGCGTCCGGCATTATATCTGCGGAATGGCCAACGGCTGTGACCTGTATTTCTGCGAGGCGGTGATGGCGCTGCGGGCGGACAATCCGGAAATTACCATCGAAGCCGCCGTTCCCTATGAAGGTCAGCCCGACGGCTGGCCGCCCGCCCTAAGACGGCGCTACCACAGGCTCCTGACAGACTGTGACTTCCAAACCCTGGTGGGAAAAACCTACACCCCGGACTGCATGAGCCGGCGCAACCGATATATGGTAGACGCTTCCTCCGTCCTCATCGCCGCGTATGACGGCAAGCCCGGCGGAACGATGAGCACCCTGCTCTACGCCATACGCCGCGGGATAGAGATTATTGAGATCCCGGTCTGAGAAACGGCAAATCACTAAACTCCATAAAACCATTGCGCCGGAGCGGGTCTCCGGCGCAATATGTTTTTCCGCGGCCGCCCCGCGGATAATGGGCGAGGGAAATATCAAAGCCGGGCCTGCGGCCCGGCTTCGTATCTAAGTGGGACTCGTCCCCCTAGAATAATGTCATCTGGCTTTCTACGGGCATGTCGCCCAGAGCGCCTGTGGCCTTGAGCTGTTCCAGATTGGTCTGGCTCACCTTGGGGCAGGCCGCCCCCAGCTCCTCCACCGAGATAAACCTGCGCCCGCCTTCCCGGCAAGCCACAAGATCCGCCGCCGCTGTGGCGCCCAGGCCGGATATGGCCACAAATGGCGGAAGGAGCGTCTTCTCCCCCTTGACCAGAAATCTGGCTGCGTCGCATTCATAAAGGGACATGGGCGCGAAGGTAAAGCCGCGCATATAGAACTCGTACACCGCCTCCAGCGTGGTGCGAAGCTCCTCTTCCTTTTGTGTGATATCGGCCTTGCGGTCCAGCTCGCCGATCTTCCGTCGGACAAAATCCGCGCCTTTCAGCATCATGTCGGCGTCGAAGGCGTCCTTCTGGCTGCGGCGGTAAAAATAGGCGCTGTAAAACTGAAGGGGGCGGTACACCTTGAACCACGCTATGCGGAAGGCCATCATCACATACGCCACCGCATGGGCCTTGGGGAACAGATATTGGATCTTTCTGCATGAATTGATGTACCACTCCGGCACGCCAAGATCGCGCATCGCCCTTTCCTGCTCCGGCGAGGGGTTCTTATTCTTTTTCCGGACGACCTCCATAATTTTGAACGCGTCGTGATCCGGCATTCCCATCTTCATGAGATAGAGCATGATATCGTCACGGCAGCCGATGGTGTCGTTGACGGGAATTTTATCCGTCAGAATCAAATCCTTGGCGTTTCCCAGCCACACATCCGTACCGTGGGAATACCCCGACAGCCGGACCAGAGTGGAAAATTCCTCCGGCTGGGTGTCCACTAGCATCTGGCGGGTAAAGGCGGTTCCGAATTCCGGTATGCCGATGGTGCCCGTCCGCCCGATGACCGGGTCGTCCTCGGGCAGCCCAAGGGGGGCCGCGCTCCGGAAAATCAGCTTGGTTTTGCCGTCATCCAGCGGCACTGACCGAACATCCACACCGGTCATATCCTCAAGCATCTTGAGCATCGTCGGGTCATCATGGCCCAACTCGTCCAGCTTCAGGAGGTTGTCCTCCATGCAGTGGTATTCAAAATGGGTGGTAATGATCCCGCTTCCCGGATCATCCGCCGGATGCTGCACCGGGCAGAAATCCTCCACCTCCATGTCCTGGGGGATAACGACCAGGCCGCCGGGATGCTGGCCCGTGGTGCGCTTGACGCCCACAAGTCCCGCGGCCAGCCGGTTTTCCTCCGCCCGGGATACCATCAGCCCCCGCTCATCCAGATATTTTTTGACATAACCGTAGGCTGTCTTTTCCGCCAGAGTGCCGATGGTTCCCGCGCGGAAGACATGGTCGGAACCGAACAGTTCCTCTGTATATTTATGGGCCTTAGCCTGATACTCGCCGGAGAAGTTCAGGTCGATATCCGGCACCTTGTCGCCGCCCACGCCCAGGAAGGTCTCAAAGGGGATATCAAACCCCTCCTTTTTCATGCGCTCGCCGCAGGCCGGACACGCCATATCGGGCATATCCGCGCCGCAGCCGTACCCCGCCCCGGCTTCAAAATCCGCGTGCCTGCACTTTGGGCACACATAATGGGGCGGCAGCGCGTTCACCTCCGTGATCCCCGACAGATAGGCCACGAGGCTGGAGCCGACGCTGCCCCGGCTCCCCACAAGGTAGCCGTGGGCGTTGGAATCCTCAACCAGCTTCTGGGCGCTCATATAGATCACGTCGTAATGGCGGGAGAGTATATCGTTCAGCTCCGTCTCCACGCGCTTTCTGACAATTTCCGGCGGATTTTCGCCGTATATCTCCTCCATGCGGCTATAAACCAGATCCTTGAGCTGCCCGGCGGAATTTTCTATTCTGGGCGGGAAAAGGCCCTTGGGCAAAAGCTCGATCTCGTCGCACATGTCCGCGATGCGCCGGGGATTTTTAATCACTGCCTCGTAGCACGTCCGCTTGTCAAGATAGCTGAACTCCGCCAGCATTTCCTCGGTGGTGCGGTAATAGATGGGTAGTTCCCTGTCCGCGTCCTGAAACTTCTTTGCCGACAGCAGGATTTTCCTGTAAATTTCGTCCTTGGGATCAATAAAGTGTACGTCCCCGGTAGCCACAAGGGGCTTCTCCGCCTCCGCCGCCAGGCGCGCAATGCGCCGGTTCAAATCCCGAAGGGCCTCCTCATCCCGGAGAATGCCGTTATCCACGAGAAAACGGTTGTTGCACAGGGGCATGATCTCTATGTAATCGTAAAAGGAAGCTATTCTCCGCAGCTCCGGGCCGGGCGCTCCGCGCAGAACCGCGTCGAACACCTCCCCCGCCTCGCAGGCTGAGCCGATGAGAAGCCCTTCCCGGTGCTCCGCCAGAAGGCTGCGCGGAATGACCGGAGTCTTGCGGTAGTGGGCCAGGTAGGAGGCTGAGATCAGCTTATACAGATTTTTCAGCCCCGTCTTATTACGCACAAGTATGGTTATATGACGCGTTCTCCGCGTGGAACCCCCCCGAAGCCCCGCAATAGCCCCGTCGATGTCGCAGACCCTGTCCGCCCCCCGGCTCCGCAGCAGAGGTATGAACTTTTCCATGATGCGCGCCACCACCATGGCGTCCTCAAAGGCCCTGTGGTGATTAAACTGGGGCAGCCCCAGATGTTTGGACACAATGTCCAGCTTGTGGCGCTTAAGCTCCGGCAGCAGGCACTGGGAAAGCACCAGGGTGTCCAGCACCACCGGGTTAAATGCCAGCCCGCTCCGCTGGCAGGCCGCGGCCATGAAGCCCGTGTCAAATGGCGCGTTATGGGCCACAATGGGCCTGTCGCCCGCAAACGCCAGAAACGCCGCCATGGCTTCCTTTTCCTCCGGAGCGTCAAAAACATCCCGGTCCGAAATGCCGGTAAGCTCGGTGATTTCTCTGGGAATGGGCATCCTCGGGTTTACATAAGTCGCAAACCGCTCTCCGATCTCGCCGCCCCTGAAGATGACTGCGCCGATTTCCGTGAGCCTGTCCGTCCTGGCGCTGAGGCCCGTCGTCTCTACATCAAAGGCGACAAACTCTGAGTCCAGGGGGGAATCACAGCTTCCCCGCACAGCCCAGGAGTCCTCAACGTCGTTAACATAATATCCTTCTATCCCATAGAGTATTTTCACGCCGTATTTCTTCCCGGCCTTCCACATCTCCGGGAAGGCCTGGGCAACGCCGTGATCGGTAACGGCAATTGCCGGGTGGCCCCAATACGCGGCGCGGGCAACGATTTTTTCCGGGTCGGACAGGGCGTCCAGTGCGGAGTAGCGGGTGTGCATGTGCAGTTCTACGCGCTTTTTTTCCGCGTTGTCCGGCCTTATTTCCGCCTTGCCCTGGAGGATTCCCTTGGGGTCCAGAACCATGTCGTCGTCAAATTTATTAAACGTCAAATTGCCGGTGACCGTCAGGATCTGGCCCTGGCTGATCTTATCCAGGATACTTCTGTCCTCGCCGGAAGCGATAAACCTGGAAACCCGCACGCTGCCGGTGTAATCCGTCATGTCAAAAGACAGCACGGCTGCGCCCCGGCGCTGTATCTCACGGTTCTGCACGGAAAACACTTCTCCCGTTACGGTGACCTTCCCCGAATCCGGCGTCAGATCCTTCATCTGCGTGATCTTCCCCTTGCCGGGCTTGCCCATCAGCACCTTCTCCCCGCTGCCGGAGGCTCTTTTTGCCGGCTCCGTCCGGGGATAATCCGACAGGATATCAACCGTGTCCAGTCCAAACTGCATCGCGATGCTTTTACCCAGCGTCGTTTCCTCCGCCGGTGCCGGCATACGCGCGAAAAAGGCGGAGAGCGTCATTGCCCTTCGCTTTTCATCCACAATCGCTTCCGTAACATAGGCGTTCTCCAGGCCGCCGCACAGGCTCGAAAGCCCGGCGCAGCCGGGGAATATCTCTAAAAAACCTGTTCCCTTATCCGTCATGCTTCTGTCTCGCTCTCTATGAGTTCAATGAGTGCGTCCGCAAGCTCATCTTCCGGTACGCGCCCGATAATTTCCCCTTTTTTGAAAAGCAGGCCGCAGCCCTTGCCGCCGGCAATGCCGTAATCCGCCTCCCGGGCCTCTCCCGGCCCGTTGACCACGCAGCCCATGACCGCAACGGTAATGTCCCTGGAAATCCCCTGCAGGCGGCTTTCTACCCGGGCCGCCAGGGAAATCAGGTCGATCTCCGTCCGGCCGCAGGTGGGGCACGCCACAAGCCGGACGCCGCCGCCGCGCAGCTCGGCGGCCTTCAGAATGGCGATGCCCGCCCTGACTTCCTCTACCGGGTCGGCGGTGAGGGACACGCGGATCGTGTCGCCTATCCCCTCCATCAGCAGCGCGCCTATCCCCACGGCCGACCGGATGATTCCGTTATACGCCGTTCCCGCTTCGGTGACGCCCAAATGCAGGGGATATGAAAATTCCGCCGCCGCCAGGCGGTAAGCCGCCACCGTCAGTACCGGGGAGGAAGCCTTCATCGACAGGGCGATATCGTCAAAACCGCAGTCGTTCAAAAGCCGTATGTGCCCCCGGGCCGATTCGACCATGGCCTCAGCGGTGGGCCGCCCGTATTTTTCCAGAAGTGGCTTTTCCAGGCTGCCGCCGTTGATTCCGATCCGGATTGGAATGTTATGTAAACTACACGCCTTCGCCACACGGGCCACGTTGGCCGCGCCGCCGATGTTGCCGGGATTAATCCGGATCTTATCCGCCCCCCGCTGGGCGGCCTCTACCGCCAGACGGTGGTCAAAGTGGATATCCGCCACGATGGGCAGCGGAGAGCGCTCCTTTATGACCGACAGCGCCCTGGCGGCGTCCATATCCGGCACAGCAAGGCGGACGATATCGCATCCCGCCGCCGCAAGGGCGCATATTTGGACAAGGGTCGCTTCCGTGTCCTGAGTTTTCGTGCAGCACATGGACTGCACGGAAACCGGCGCTCCGCCGCCTATGGGCAGGACGCCGGCCATTATCCGTTTCGTTTGCGTTCTAAAAAATAAACTCATGCCGTGATCAGCCTCACAATGTCGTTATACATGACAAAGACCATGAGCCCCAGAAGAAGCGCCATGCCCGCGGCATGAATGTAGCCCTCGTACTTGGGGTTCACCTTCCGCTTTGTGATCAGCTCTATCAGCCTGTTGACGAACAGGAAGAATATCCGGCCGCCGTCCAGAGCGGGCAGGGGCAGCAGATTCATGACCGCCAGGTTGATGGCAATAAACGCCCCGAAATATGCGATATTCTCAATCGCCATCCCAATCGTCCGGGAACTTTGGCCCACGGTGTTCATCATGCCCACGATGCCGACCGGCCCGGAAAGCTGGTTGACACCTATCGCGCCGGCTACCAGATCGGACAGGGCCAGCCACACGTTGCGGACGAAATCCACGGCATTATACCAGGAGTATTTGAGGGTGGCTCCGACCCCGGATTCCGAAGTGCCGAAATAAAAACCGTACATCGGGGACGTCTGCCCCTCGTAGTCCCGGGGAACCAGATAAAAATCGTCGAAGGCGACCTTTTCCCCATTCCGGATGACGGTAATGTCATACGTTCCGTCGCCGCGCTCCAAAAACTGGGTAATGTTTGAGGAAAAATAAATCCGGTAGCCGTCGATCTCATAAAATGTATCCCCCGCCATCAGCGCGGTCTCCCCCTCGTAAGGGCAGCCGTCCATAAACCCGGTGACGGTAGGGGGCGTAAACGTTCCCCCCGCAAAAATAAGCAGGATCACAAGAAATCCGAAGATGAAATTCATGGCGGAGCCTGCCACAAGAACGACAAACCGCTTCCATGCCGCCTGCCTTGAAAAAGCCCGCGGATCGTCGGTCTCCTCGTCCTCCCCCTCCATGGCGCAGTAGCCGCCGATGGGAAGCCACCGCAGCGCATAGAGCGTCTCGCCCCGCTGCTTTTTGAATATAGCCGGCCCCATGCCGATGGAAAATTCCAGAACCTTCACACCCAGGGATTTTGCGGCGATAAAGTGTCCCAGCTCGTGCACGGCAATGAGAATGCCGAAAATCAAGATCGCAAAAATAATATACATCAGGAATAATGCTCCTCAACAAATGTTCGCGCGGCGGAGTCGGCCTCCAGGACCTCCTCCAGCTCAGGCGCATCAATAATCTCTATGCGCTCCAGCGCCGCGGCAACACAGTCATATATCTGATTATACCCGATACGTCCGCCCAAAAACAGCGCCACGGCAGATTCGTTTGCCGCCGAGAGCACCGCCGGCGCGGTTCCGCCCCTTTCGGCACATGCCATAGCCAGGGTAAGGCATGGCAAGTTTGGATAATCCGGTTCAAAAAAGGACAGCCCGGACAGCTTTGTCAGATCAAGCCTTTCCGACGGAGACGGTCGCCGCTCTGGCCATGTCAGCGCATACTGTATCGGTAGCCCCATATCCGGCACGCCCATCTGCGCGATGATCGTGCCGTCCGTAAGCTCCACCATGGAATGGACGACGCTTTCCGGATGGATGACGATCCTGATCTCTTCAGGCCGGCAGGCAAACAGATGCATGGCCTCAATAAACTCCAGGCCCTTGTTCATCATTGTGGCGGAGTCCACGCTGATCTTGGCGCCCATATGCCAGTTTGGATGCCGCACCGCCTGCTCCGGCCTCACGTTTTCCGTTTCCTTCCGCGCCATTCCCCGGAAGGGTCCTCCGGAGCCTGTCAGTAGAATCTGCTTCAGCTCGGCGGCCCGGCCGGAAAGGCACTGGAATATGGCGGAATGTTCCGAGTCCACCGGGATTATGTCAACCCCGTTCTCACGGGCCGACGTCATTACCAGCTCTCCCGCACAGACAAGGGTCTCCTTATTGGCCAGGGCAATACGTTTTTTGGCGGCAATTGCCGCCAGGGTCGGCATTAGCCCCACGGAGCCGGAGACGGCCGTCACCACACAGTCCGCCTCGGCGATGGTGGCAGCTTCGATCAGCCCCGGGAGACCGTAGCCGACGCGAATGGACGTATCCGACAGCCTCTCGCCCAGGACGCCCGCGGCCTGTGGGTCATAGGCCGCCACATACTGCGGGCGCAGCCGGCGGGCCTGAGCCTCCAGAAGATCAATATTCTTATTTGTGGTCATTGCGGCCACCGGAATGCCAAGGCCGGCGCAGACCGCCGCGGTCTGCCTGCCGATACTGCCGGTGGCGCCGAGAATGGATACGGATTTTACCATGTGATTTCCTTTATTTCACTATAGCCGGCACCCACAGTACCAAAAGCTCGATTGCCGGGGCCACGAAAACCATACTGTCAAAGCGGTCAAGCATACCGCCATGTCCGGGAATAAGATTTCCGTAATCCTTAATCCCGCATTCGCGCTTAATCGCGGAAAAGCTCAGATCCCCGATCTGGCAGACAAGGCTGCCGAAAAAGCCATACACGGCCATAACGGGAAAATCTACCGAAAAGCCCGCCGAACGAAGGATGACTCCGTACAGGAGCATCATGCCGATGGCGCAGGCAAATCCGCCCGCGCTGCCCTCTATGGTCTTGTGAGGCGAAAGCCGGGGGGCAAGCTTATGCCTGCCCAGGCTCATCCCGACAAAGTATGCCCCGGAGTCGCTGGAGAATGCGGCGACAAAGGGCAGCAGCACATAGACGGCGCCCAATCCCTCATGGCCGAGCCGCACCAGCGCGGCGAGCAGGCCGGGGATCACGGCCCCCGCCATAAGCCCCAGGGCGACAACCGTGTAATCCAGGGGCTTCTCGTCCCTGAACGAGGCAATCAGCTCGCAGAACAGCAGCAGAACAAGCAGAAACACCGCCAACAGCAACAGCGGCCTGCCGGCTCCCAGCCCCTCCCCCGCCGGGATCACGGCGGCGGAGACCGCGGCATACAACCGGATTCTGAGCCCGGTGTCAGGAGCGGCGGCCCGCAGCAGCTCCCATGCCGCACCGGCGGCTATCGCCCCCACCAGGATGCCGAACACCCAGAGAGGCGCGAAAAAAATGACTGCCAGCAGCAGCGGTATGCCTGCCGCCGCAACAATTATCCGCGTTTTCATCAGCCGTTCTCCACCTTTATCGCCCCAAATCTTCTTTCTCTTCTTTGATATTCCGCCACAGCCGCGTCTATGTCTGCCGGGGTAAAATCCGGCCATAGAACATCGGTAAAGATCAGCTCCGAATAGGCCGATTCCCACATGAGGAAGTTGGACAGGCGCAGTTCCCCGCCCGGCCGGATCACAATATCCGGATCCGGAATCCCGGCCGAATACATATATCCGGTAAAAGCTTCTTCCGTCAGCGCCGGCGCCCGGCCCGCCTTATAATCCTCCGCATAGCGCATCGCGGCGCGGACAATTTCGTCCCGTCCGCCGTAATTGATGCAGACGTTGGCCTGAAAACCGTCGTACCGCCGGGAGATGTCCGCGGTTTCCCTGATCAGCAATTGCAGATCCCCCGGCAGGATGCTGGCGTCGCCGAACACCTTGAGCCGGATATGATCCTTTTCCATTTTGCCCACGGCCTCCCGGAGATACTTCGCCAAAAGACCCATGATGGCGTCGATTTCTTCCTTGGGCCGCTTCCAGTTTTCCGTTGAAAAGGCATATACCGTCAGGTATTCGACCCCGATATCCCGGCAATACGTGGCAATCCTGCGGAATGTTTCCGCCCCGGCTGCGTGCCCTACCGTTCGCGGAAGCCCCCTCGCCTTGGCCCAGCGCCCGTTACCGTCCAGGATAACGGCAATGTGGCGGGGGAAAGCCGCATTGACGCCTTCCTCCGCCTCTTTCTTGTTTTTAAAAATGCCCATTAAATCCCTTTCCGTATTCGCGGGACCGATATCTGAAGCGCGCTTTGTCCATGGCGCGCGGCGCGGTCATCGCCCGGTCAAGCGCGCCGGCTGCTCAGATTTCAAAAAGCTCTTTTTCTTTTTTGTCCGCGATTCTGTCGATTTCCTTAGTATAATCGTCAGTCAGCTTCTGCATGTCCTTTTCGATGGTCTTGAAATCATCTTCGGTAATTTCGGACTTCTTTTTCATCGCCTTGTATTTATCCATTGCATCCCGGCGTATGTTGCGCACGGCGACCTTGGCGTCTTCCGCGTATCGCCTTACCTGCTTGGCAAGCTCCTTGCGGCGCTCCTCGGTAAGCTGAGGAAATACGAGCCTGATAACCCGCCCGTCATTCTGGGGGTTTATTCCCAGGTCGGAGGCGAGTATCGCCCTTTCGACGGTCTTAAGCGTGGATGCGTCCCAGGGCTGGACAACCAGACTCCGGGCGTCCGGGGAAGAGACGGAAGCGATCTGCTGGATCGGCGTAGGCGACCCGTAGTAGTCGACACGAATTTGATCGAGCACGGCGGGATTTGCCCTGCCCGCCCGCACCGAGTCGAAATTCGCCGAGAGCAGCTCCGTGGTCTTTTTCATTTTCTGTTCGAATTCTTCATAATCGCTGGCCATATATTTTCTCCTCCTGTTATTTCCTTACCGTGGTACCGATCTTTTCCCCCATCGCGGCGCGCACGATGTTATCGGGGTCCTTGAGGGCAAACACGATAACGGGGATATTATTGTCCATCGAAAGGGAGGTCGCCGTTGAGTCCATAACGGAAAGATGCCTCGACAGAACCTCGTCATACGATATCGCGTCAAATTTCACGGCGAGGGGATCCCGCTTGGGATCGGCGCTGTATACGCCGTCGATATTCTTCGCCAGCAGGATGGCGTCCGCCTCGATCTCCGCCGCCCGCAGAACCGCCGCGGTGTCCGTTGAAAAATACGGGCTGCCGGTTCCGCAGCCGAAAAGCACGACCCGGCCCTTGTTCAGATGGCTCATGGCCTTGAGCCTGATATAAGGCTCCGCCATTTCCTTCATTTCTATGGCCGTCTGAACCCGGACGTCTATTCCCTTTTGTTCCATCAGGTCCGCCAGGGCCAGGCAATTCATCGCCGTCGCCAACATGCCCATGTGATCCGCGCGGGTTCTTTCCATCCGGCCGCCGCCGTCCTTGACGCCGCGCCAAAAGTTGCCGCCGCCTACCACGATTCCCACCTGGATGCCCATATCCACACATTTTTTCACGGCATCGCAGACCTTATCCATAACGGCGAAATCCAGTCCGGTTTTCCTGTCCCCCGCCAACGCCTCGCCGCTTATCTTCAGTAAAACGCGTTTATACGCCGGATCTCCCATGGCATTCACTCCTAAATTAGATTGTAATCTAAAACATCTTAATATAAAACCAATTATAAAAAAAGTGGATAAATGTAAAATTTTTGACTGGCGTGCATTCTGCGCCGCAAAAGCAAATCTTGGCTCATTTTAACATATCTTTCGACAGTATGCAATTGACAATATCCGCAGGGGACCAGCTATATAATCTGTCCATGGAGACGGTATATGTTGACAGCCTCTTTGCGCTCAATATGATAATCGATTATTTTCTGCTGCTTTGCTCCGCAAAGGTTTGCGGCGTTCCGCTCCGAAGGGGCCGCTATGTCCTTGCCGCCGCCCTGGGCGCCGCATGGGCTGTCCTGACCGTGCTGCCGGGCCCCGCCTATTTTTCCTCCGGCCCGATGAAGCTGGCCCTGGCGGGATTTATGGCGGTGATCGCCTTTGGCGGAGAGCGGAAGCTCCTGCGCTGCTTTGTGGTTTTTCTCGCAGTTTCCGCCGCTTTTGGGGGCGCAGTCTGGGCCGCGTCCATGCTGGCGGGAAACCCCTTTCCCGGCAGGCTCTATATTCCGGTATCCCTGCGGGTTTTGGTACTCTCCTTCGCGCTGTGCTACTGCGCCGTGTCCCTGGTATTCCGGCGCGCGGCAAAAAAAGCCGAACAGGAGCTTGTGGGGATGACGGTAGGTATGCAGGGCCGCACCACGGCCTTCACCGCCCTCAGAGACACCGGCAACAGCCTTTTTGACCCCATAAGCGGCTGCGCCGTCGCCGTCGCGGAGGCCTCGGCCCTCATCCCGATTTTCCCCCCGGAGGCGGCGGAAGCGCTGCTGTCCCCGGATCCCTCCAAAGCCGTCGAGTCGCTTTCCGCCCTGCCCGGATACGAAAGCCGGTTCCGGCTGATTCCCTATTCCGCAGTAGGCACCTCATATGGCCTGCTGGCGGCGTTCCGCCCGGATTTTGTGGAGATCGGCGGCGCGGAACAAAAGGGCCTTCTGATTGCCCTGACCCCTTCCCATCTTTCCGAAGGCGGAGAGTACTCCGCAATTATCTGATCGGAGGTATCGCCGTGAAAATCAAGCTGAAGCTGAGACTTTTAATTTCCGTGACAAAAATCCTGGAGAGGCTGGAGATTGTTTCTCCCCCGTCCGTTTTCTATATATGCGGGAGCGACATGCTTCCCCCGCCGCTGCCCCGGGCTGAGGAGGAGAAGGCCATCGCCGCACTGGAAGCCGGCGACCCGGCCGCGAAGCAGCTGCTGATCGAGCATAATCTTAGACTGGTGGTGTACATCGCCCGCCGCTTTGAAAATACCGGGGTGGGCCTGGAGGATCTCATTTCCATTGGCACCATCGGGCTGATCAAGTCCATCAATACCTTTAATGCCGAAAAAAGCATAAAGCTCGCCACCTACGCCTCGCGCTGCATCGAAAACGAGATACTGATGTATCTTCGCAAGATCAGCCCTCTGCGTACGGAGGTGAGCTTTGACGAGCCCCTCAATACCGACTGGGACGGAAACGAGCTGCTGTTATCCGACATTCTCGGCACCGATGACGACGAGGTCGTCCGTCCCCTGGAGGACGACGCCGACAAACTGATGCTTATGGAGGCCATCGGCACCCTGGGAGAACGCGAGCGGACGATCATCCGGATGCGCTTCGGATTTAACGGAGACGGGGAGTATACCCAAAAGGAGGTCGCGGATATGATGGGCATTTCCCAAAGCTACATCAGCCGGCTGGAAAAAAGGATCATCGTCCGGCTCCGGCGCGAAATGTCCAGACAGATGCAGCTTTGAGGTTTCCCCTACGCCGCCGCCAGAAAGTGCAGCGCCAGCCAGATCAGGCCCGCGGCCCCGGCCCCGGAAAGCAGGTAGGCCGCCGCCCGCACCCATCGTGGCATTCGCCCGGAAGTCCCCAGGGCCGACCCGATGTATCCGCCCGCCGCCTTCCTGGCCTCCTGCAAGAGCTCCGACCTGCCCACGCCCGCGTAATCCTCCCGCACAACGAAAATTGCTTCCTCGAAGATCTCCGGGTCGGGCTCCCGGACAATCACAACCCGGCGCGCCACGCCCCTGACCGCGCCGCAGGTCTCCGGGCCGGGAGCCTGTTCGGGCCGGGAACTGTCCGCCCGATCCCGCAGGCGTCCCGCTTTTCTGACCGCCGCCTCCCGCCGTAGTTTAAGTTTCCATTTGTACAGCGTCTTAAACATATTTTACGCCCTCGCGTCCACGCGCACGGCCAGCACCGTCATGTCGTCGGTATTGCCGTATTCGTCCGCCGCCCTGCGCAGGACTTCCCTGGCCAAGGTCTTCGTATCCTTGTCCACGGCCCCCTTCATCATATCCCGCAGCCATCCGTCGTTTCCGTCGGCAATCACGCCGTCGCTGGCAATAACCGCCAGGCTCCCCGCCTTGAGCCGCATCCGCACCACGTCGGGGGACGCGCCCTCACCGGTCATCAGTCCGGCAGCCAGGCTTTCTCCGCTGATTCTGCGGACATTTTTGCCCGTCTTCACATAGGACGGGGCCGCACCGTATTTGTAAAACCCGGCCTCTCCGGAAAACAGGTCGATACACATCAGGTCCACCGTTGCGAACCCCCACTCCTCTCCGTTGCGCAGCAGCATAACGGAATTGAGGATTTTCATGGCGGCCGCCGGGTCCACGCCGGAGCGCAAAAACCGCTCCAGTATCGCGATCGCCTCGATGCTTTCCTTGGCCGCATCCCTGCCCGCGCCCATTCCGTCAGAAAGGATCACGCAGAGAATGCCCGAGTCCGTCTTGAAATAGGTTCCCCGGTCCCCGTTGACGTTTTCCCCCTTCTTTTTCATCGCGGCTATGCCCACGGATACCGCCAGAGGCTCCGCCTCCAAAAGAACCAGCTTTCCCTCTCCGCCTGTTTTCGGCCGGCACAGCCGCACGCCCAGCACATTTGAAAGCTTGTCCAGATATACCGGATCGTCCACCAGGGGCCTTAGCCGCCCGCTTTCCAGAACCGCTCTGAGCCGGCCGCCGGCGTCGCGGAACACCGCCGCGTCCGCCTCAATGTCCTGGGACCGCAAATACCGGACGAGCCTGCGCTCCGCCAGAGGGTCGGCACCGTTCATGCTGCCCAACTCCCGGGAAATATCCCCAAGAATACCGCAGAAATCCTCATATTGCCCCCAAGCCGCCGCGCGGCTTTCCTCCAGGCGGCTGCGATACTGCTTCCTGTATGCCGCCGCCCGAAGTTCTCCGTTCACCGCCGCGAGAAACTCCGGCAGCTTCACGCACACAGCCTTGAAGCGCTCCGGCAGGTCGCCCTCCTCCAGCCTGCCGCGCTCGGTCATGACGGCAGAAGCGGAATTCAGAGCGTCCAGGGTGTCGATATAGTTTTTATTCCAGCATTCGTTCTTTTTCTTGCATTTGACGCAGGATACATCCGCCGCCCGGTCAAACACCTTGGCAATGTCATTATCATTTACCGGCTCCACATTCCGCCTGACGATATCGCAAAGGTCGCTGTAGGCGGAGGCAATGCCCTCCACCCGCCGCGCGGCATACCGGCGCAGACCGGATTCGCCGGCCCCCGTCGGAATCGGCTGCACCAGCAGGCCCAGGCGCGTCATGACCGCGGGCGGCACCATCATGAAGATCACCGCAGCCGAAAAAACCTCGAACAGCGCGTTTACCTGCACGGACCATTTCCACACGCAGACAACCGCGAAGGCGTCGGCCAGGATAAAGGCCAGCAGAAACACCAGCCGACCGTGCTTGCCGAAAAAGCCCGACAGCAGGCCGGAAAAGGCATACGACATTGTATAAAACGGAACGCCGCCGGAGCACGCGTCCATAATCATTCCCAGCACCGTACCTGCGGCCGCGCCCGTGGCGATCCCACCCTTCAGGGAGGCGGTCATGACCACCAGCAGCGCGCCAAGCCGGCCCAGGGAAATCACGCCGAGAATGCTGACTCGGGAGACCGCGGCGAGACCGCAGCCGATAAATACCGCCATCGCGGCCATGTGGCACAGCTCCGCCGATTCGGTGCTCCGCTCCTCCGTGGAAAGCGCCTCTCGGAAAAAATAGGCTCCCGCCGCGGCAAGCCCTGCTTCAACGCCGATATGTACAACGTTCTGTCCGGCGGTCAGGCCGGAGGAAAAACTCCCCAGAACCCCGGCGAGCGTCATGGCCAGGGCGGAGCAGAGGGGCATAAACCAGGTTCGCCCGCGGATGCTGAGGTCCTGAAGGACAAACCCCACCGTGAATACAAGCACGGATGCGGCGGCATATTTCACGCCCCATTCCAAACCGCCGGTGGTCAGATAGCCCAGGGCCGCTCCGGCCAGTGCGCACATTCCCGAAATCCCCGAACCTGCCTGGGCCACGGCGGCAACGCCGAAAGGCGCGGCTCCCCCGGTCACGCGTATCGCCGACATCAAAAAAGCGATAAGGAAATTCAGACCGGCTATGGCCGTATTTTTCATCCTTGCCGAACTGACGTCGTCCACGGCAAGTACCGCCGCTTTTTTGAGATTTTTCATTTTTTCATTCACATTCATTACCGGCGCCTCCGAAATAAAGTTTACATAAATTATAAAATAAGGTATTATGAAAACCGTGTCGGTCGACGCTGTTATTATTTGTATTTTTATGGCAAAAAAAAGGTCAGCACATGTGATGCTGTCTTTCTGACGGATAGAGTACGGGCGCCGGCCGGACTCTTTTTCGGCGCCGGCCGGACTTATTTTATAAGGACAAGGTTTTCACCAATTTTATAAACGTCTCCAGCGCCCACCGTGAGCACGATATCACCGGGCTGTACCACGGCGCGCAGGCTGTTTTCGATCTCATCAAATCTGCTGAAAAAGAGACTCCCGTCGATCTTTGCGGCCAGATCCGCAGAGGATATCCCCAGCGTATTGGTTTCCCGGGCCGCATAGATTTCGGCAAGGTAAGTCACATCCGGCCGCCTGAGCTGTACGACAAAATCCTCGAATAGCGCGGCGGTTCGGGTATAGGTGTGCGGCTGGAAAACTGCGATTATCCGGTTGTATCCAAGCGGCTCCACCGCGTCCATCAGCGCCTTCAGCTCACCTGGATGATGGGCGTAATCATCATAAACGTCCGCCCCGTTATACTTTCCCTTAAATTCAAAGCGTCTTCCCGCGCCGTTGAAGCCCGCAAGCCCGTATTTGACGGCGGCTGGACGCACCCCCAGACAGATGCAGGCGGCCGTCGCCGCAAGGGCATTTTTGATGTTGTGCATCCCCGGAATATGCAGCGTCACGCGTGTGAATTTCCGCCCTTTGTAATAAATGTCAAACTCGCTGGACGCCCCGATGCGCCTGATGTTTTTTGCGCAGACGTCCGCCTGCTCGGAAAGGCCGAAAGTCATCAGCTTTCTTCCAAGGGGGGCAATGGCGTCCATGGTGTTCGCATCGTCGAGGTTCGCCACAATGAACCCTTTTTCCGGCACTCTGGCCGCAAACTTACGGAAAGACCGTTTCACGTCTTCAAGGTCTTTAAAGTAGTCCAGATGATCCGCCTCAATGTCAAGCACAACGGCAACCGTCGGCCAAAACGCCAGGAAGGAATCGTGGTATTCGCAGGATTCCATAACAATTGTGTCACCGCCGCCCACACGATGGCCCGCCCGCAGCAGCGGCAGCGTCCCGCCGATCATCACCGTTGGATCCTTCTCAGCCGCCATGAGAATATGGGTACACATGCTTGTGGTCGTGGTCTTGCCGTGGGTGCCGGCAATGCACAGCGCGTGCTCGTAATCCTTCATGATGGCGCCCCAGGCCTGGGCCCTTTCGAATACGGGTATCCCAAGGCGCCTGGCCTCAAGGATCTCTGGGTTTTCATCATGAACCGCGGCGGTACGAATGACAAACTCGATCTCCGGCTTCACATTTTCCGCGGCATGGCCAATCGTGACGCTTATTCCAAGGGAGCGCAGATGCTGGGTTTTTTCGCTCTCTGCAATGTCCGAACCGTCAATAATCAGCCCCATACCGGCCAACACCTCCGCCAGCGGCGACATAGACACGCCGCCGACGCCGATCAGATGACCGCTTATGCCGGGCTTAAGGAATCCTCCAAAATCGTCCATATAAACTCCGTCTTGTAATTTTATTGTGAGGTGATATTATAATACATTATAGTGAATAAAACAAGAATTAAAACTGCGGAGGAAAAAATGACCCGTCCCCCACGCCATGTCCTTGATGTTCTGGAGGTTTTGACCGCCTCCGGCTACAACGCCGTCCTTGTGGGCGGCTGTGTGCGCGACATCCTCCTTGGCAGGCGCCCGGCCGATTGGGACGCGGCGTCCTCCGCCGCGCCCGAGGCAGTCATGGGCCTTTTCCCCCGCGTCCTTCCCACCGGAATACGCCATGGCACCGTTACCGTCATGAGCCGGGGCCGCGGCGTGGAGGTCACCGCCTTTCGCGCCGACGGCGCATATTCGGATCACCGCAGGCCGGACAGCGTCCGTTTTACCGCCAGTCTGGAGGAGGACCTTTCCCGCCGCGACTTCAC